>CAYYCR010000072.1:0-8880 GCA_964470385.1 uncultured Muribaculaceae bacterium
ATTATGGAACTTTACCATTTAAAAATAATAAAGAAGAATAAAACAATCGAGCAACTGGTCCAACAGGAGCAACCGGTCCAACAGGCCCGACTGGTCCAACAGGAGCAACTGGTCCAACAGGAGCAACTGGTCCAACAGGAAATAATGCTAATTCTACAACTTGTTTTTGTGTGGATCAAATGAGAAATATTATTCAGCAAATTATTACATTATATCCAAATGACAATCTTATAATTGCAATGGAAAGTGGAAATAATGCCAGTGGAAGACCAGGTTCACTTTTACCAGGACCAAATAATAATCCTAATTCAGGATTGTTTCAACTTGTAAATGCACAGGGTGTTCCAGAAGAAGCTGTGTCTATTTGTAGAATTGCCTCTATTACAATTACTAGTAGTGTTTATAATAATGCTATTACCTATTTACCAGTTCCAGATCCAATACCATTAGGGTGTGATTCCAACTGTGAGGCAGCAATTCGTTCTTATTTGCCTGCTGGAACTCCTAGCGTTGATATCAATGCTGGAGGTCAAACAGTTGCACAAGGAACAATTTTAAGAAGTGAATATGGCATGGTTGTAGTTGTAGGAAATAACAATAGTAATCCTGCATTTGTTTCATTATGTAAAGCTGAAATTATAAACAAATAAATATTATAAAAAGGATGTTATACAGTGAAATATGGTACAACATTCTTTTTTATTCTAAAAATGTTTAAATTATCTATCAATAGATAATTGGTTTTGATATAATATTGATGGAAAAGAGGAAAAAAATATTATTGAGTAAAGAGATATTGGTTTCAGTTAATTATATCCGTTAAAAACAGGATTGCAAATGATTGTAAACGAATTTTTCTATGTTGATCAAATATCCATTTTTGAAAAAAACAACATCAGAAATCATAAAAAAAACTTAACTTGTGCAACTTTTAGGACGTTATCACATATAGTGTAATAGGTGGTTATCATGGCAAATATAGAGGAATTCAAAGGATTTGTAAGAAAAAATCCAAAACTAATCAAATATACAAAAAGTGGAGAAATGAGTTGGCAGAAATTCTATGAACTATATGACTTATATGGAGAAGATGAGGCAACTTGGAAACCATATTTAAATACAGAGCAAGTAGTAGAGACGGCCGCAACAGCAGCAGGAATCACTAGTTTTGCTGACCTAATGGGATTACTCAAAAACGTTGATTTGGATAGTGTTCAAAATGGAGTCAGTAGTATTCAAAGAGTATTAAGTGTCATTGGAGATTTAACAAATAAAGATACTAAAACCGAAAAAAAGACGGAATATAAACCACGTCCTTTATATAAACACTTCGAAGACTAATGACTTTAGAAGTTCAATTTACAATTAAAAATAACCCTTACCTAGGACGATATATCCGTGAAAACTCCAATTGGTATAAAATTTTGAACCGTAACCCAAACATGATTCGAACATTCGAAGAAGAAGTCAAAACCAATTATAAACTAAGACCAACTGACCGTCTTAACAAAGCCTTAGAAACATTAGAAATGGTAGAATCCATTATGTCTACACTAAAATAAAAGAGCTAGACTAGCTCTTTCAAAGGGGAGTAATAATATGTGTGATTTCTCACATTACTATATTGAACAAAAAACGAAATAATATACAAAGGAAGTGAAAATTTTGAGAATTATTAGTGGAAAATACAAAGGACGAGTTTTAAAAGGCTTTGATATCGATGGGACAAGACCAACTATGGACCGTATCAAAGAATCCTTATTCGCAATGATACAATCTGATATAAAAAATGCTCACTGCTTAGATTTGTATGCAGGAAGTGGAGCTCTAGGAATAGAAGCACTCAGTAATGGAGCACAATCTTGTGTCTTTGTCGACCAAAATAAAATCGCCCTCAAAGCATTAAAAGAAAATACAAGAGGAATAACTGGGGTAACAATTGTAGAATCAAGCTCCTTTCAAATTCATCAAAAAATAAACCAAACATTTGACTTAGTATTCCTAGATCCACCATACCATGAACACTTAATTGAGAAAACATTACATTACTTATTGGAACACCAATTACTAAGTAAGGAAGCTATTATTATATGCGAATATGAAGAAGAAAAATTCTCATGTGAACCATTTGAAATCATAAAAGAACGGCAATATGGCAAAAAAAATATAAAAATTTTAAAAAAATGAGGGAAAAAGTTAGGTCACCCCTCTTTTTTTGTCGTATGTTATTGATGAGGAGGTGAGAGTGTGAGAAAAAAATATCCCATCGTATTACAAGAAGACAATAAAGATTGTGGTGCAGCCTGCCTTTCTATGATTGTCAAGTTCTATAACGGGTTTGTACCATATGAACAACTAAAAGATCAACTTGGGACAAGCAAGGAGGGAATTTCTGCAAGTAAAATCGTAACAGAAGCGAAGAAATATGGATTTGAAGCCAAAGGAATAGAGGGGGAATTTCAAAAGCTTCAAGAAGAAACCATTATTCTACCCTGCATTGCCCATGTCTTATTAAACCAAATGTATTATCATTATATTGTCTTATATGAAATGAATGTAAAAAAGAAATACTTTATTGTAGGAGACCCCTCAAAAGGTATTTACAAAATGAGTTTTCAAGAATTTGAAAAAATCTGGAACCGTGTCATTTTAACTTTTTATCCTAAAATCCCAATAGTACATATTGAAACAAATAATTTCCTAAAAACTCAAATTATAGAATTGTTCGAAAAAGAAAAAAATCCATTTATAATAATTATCGTATTGTCAGTTGTCATAACCATTTTTTCAATTTTATACTCATTTATGTTAGAACATTTTATTTCTATGTTAGATACCCATAATGAATATCTTTACTTATGTTGTTCTATCTTGCTATACACAACATTTATCTTGCTAAAGAATGTTGGTAGTTATTTTCGAAATAAACTATTTGTTCATGTTTATCAAAGATTTGACTTTCTTTTTATGAAACGGATATTTCATCAAATACTCGATCTTCCTTACCGATATTATAAGAATAGAACGACTGGAGAAATGATTGCTAGAATCCAAGACATTGCTGTTATTAGATCTTTTCTATCTACCATTCTTCTTTCTTCTATCATTGATTTTCCTCTTTTTATCATTAGTGCAATCCTTTTATATCTAATCAGTGAAAAACTATTTTTAATTGCCTTTATTTCCCTTGCAATTTATTTCGTATTTCTTATAATTTACGGACGAATGATTACAAAAAGAGTAGAACAATTAGAAGAAGAAAATGCCAAAGTTACCTCTTATATGGTAGAAGCAATTGGTGGATATGAAAGTATCTTTGGTAGCCATTTAAAAGAGCAAGTTGAAAATCAATTCTGTGACAGATATGTAAACTATGTTGCTTGCATGAAAAAAATAGAAAATATTCAAAATCAGTCTCAAGTAATAAACCAAAGTATTCTTGATTTTTCTAATTTACTTATTTTATCTTTGGGGATTTGGATGGTAGCAAAAGAAGAGACAACTATTGCCTCATTGCTACTATTTCATTCCTTATTTATGTATTTTATCTCCCCAATTCGAAATTTATTTTCTCTTTCTGGACAATTTAAAAAGGTAAAAGTTTCATTTCAAAGACTATCGAACTTATTGATAGAACAAAAACAAATTGGAATTTATAATCAAAAAATAACTGGACAAATTGAATTTCGAAATCTACAATTTTCCTATCACAATAATTATCCTGTTTTAAAAAATCTGAATTTCAAAATAAAAGCAGGAAGTAAAGTTATGATAATAGGAGAAAGTGGAAATGGCAAAAGTACCATTTTAAAACTTTTAATGAAGTATTACGAAATTCCTAGAAACAAAGTTTATATTGATGATATTGATATTAATGATTACAAACAAGAAACAATTGATAATAATATACTTTATACATCGATGAGAGAACAATTGTTTACAGGGCCACTAATCACCAATATTTTATTAGATAAAGAACCAAATGAACAATATCAGGAAATCGTAAAATTGACAGAAGTAGATGAGATTATAAAAAATAATTCATTGGGACATCATCTTGTCTTAGAGGAAAACGGAGCGAATCTATCAGGGGGCGAAAAACAAAGAGTCGCTTTAGCACGTACCTTATTATTACCATTTGAAATCTTATTATTAGATGAAGCAACCAGTCAAATGGACGTATCTATGGAAAGACGCATTGTAAAACGAGTATTTCAAAAATTTAAAGATAAAACAATTATTATGATTTCCCATAGAGTAGATAATGCTGATTTGTTTGATGAATTAATAGAAATGGAACAAGGAACGATAAAAAAGGATGTGAAAAAAAATGGAACTCAAACTCTGGAATCACAAACTTTGGATTTTTAATCCAAAATACCCAAAAGGAACCAAATATTACTTTATTCTCCTAACTATGTTACTTATATTTTCTGGCATAATGATATTTGGCTTTCGTTATCCTGTTTATCGAACATTTTATGGAATTGTCATGGAAGATGGTAAAAAACTAGTACGAATGACAGTTCCCATTCAAGAATTAGAAAATTTCCAAGAAGCAATCAAAAAAGAAAATATTGAGCTAAAAAGTATTGATTATGAACTAGAACTTGGAGCTGGCGAAAATATAATATATGCCTATGCAATAGTATCGGTATCCAAAAAATTATTAATAAAAAATAATATTATCCCCATTCGATTGAAGGTGAGAAATGAAAGTATATGGGAAGAACTTAACAAAAAATGGAAGAAAGGAATGAAGCTATGAAAGAAATAGAAACAAATCGTTTAGAAAAAATTAAAGCAGGGGGAATCGGCCTCGGGACAGGCTTATTAATTGGTGCTGGAGTGGTGTTTTTAATTGGTGTGATAGATGGATACTTTAGACCACTCAAATGTAATAAATAGAAAGGAGAATTTATGACAGAACTTACCTATGAAAAATTAGAAACCGTAAAGGGAGGAATCAGCATTACTGGAACATTTATTAATGCGATTGTACGTGGAATTGATGTAATCTTAGAATTAGGAAGGAGTTTAGGATCTGCTTTCCGTAGATCGAAAGACAATAATCTATGTCCATATTAAAAAAATACCAAAGTATTGTAATCCCTATATTATTGATTGTATCAATTCCCATTTTAGTTCCATTTATAGCAAACTGTCTTGCGGTTTTACTAAAAGCAGGAAGAATTGTTGGAACATTGATACGTATATATTAAGGCATCAAAATTTGGTGCTTTTTTCTTTTTTGTCAAATTTTGTCGAAATTCCTTGTAATTTCTTATTTTTTTTATTGAAATATAGATTTTTAAGTGCTATAATGAAGTTAGCCAAGAAGGGAGGGATTCTATATGACAAAAGTGATTGTTCGAAATGGAAATGTGGATAGTGCAATTAGAACAATGAAACAAAAAAATGCGAAGGATGGCCTCCTAAAAAACTTCCGTGAAAGACAAGAAGGGTATATGAAACCAGGAGTAAGAAGAAGAAAAGCGAAAAAAGAAGCGATTAGAAATAGTCGTCGTAGAGAAAGAAATTATAATTAAGCCTGTAACGTGGCTTTTTTTTAAAAAAAGGAGGAGAAAATATGAGAGAAAAAATATTACAAGATTTAAAGCAAGCGATGAAAGAACAAAATAAAGAATTGTTATCGGTAATTCGTATGGTAAAAGGTGCCATTCAAATGGAGGAATTAAAAGTAAAACACCCTTTAACTGATGAAGAAGTAATTACGATTATCAGTAGGGAAATAAAAACTAGAAAAGAATCCATTTCTGAATTTGAAAAAGGAAACAGAACAGATTTAATCGAAAAAACACAAAGTGAAATTAAAATATTAGAAACTTATATGCCAGAACAACTAAGCGAAGAAGAAGTGAATAAGATAATTGAAGAAGTATTTGTTAGTGTTAACCCGTCTTCTACTAGTGATATGGGAAAAATAATGGCCTCCCTTACTCCAAAATTAAAGGGCAAAGCAGATATGAGTATGGTTAGTAAAAAAGTAAGAGAAAAATTAGGAAACCTTTAATTTTTTTCTTTTGTAAAAAATATAAGGAGGAAGTATGGCAAGTCTACATTTTAGATATGGAGCAATGAACTGTGGAAAGACGACTTCACTTTTACAAGTTGCTCATAATTATGAAGAAAATGGATTGCAAGTAGTAGTATTAAAATCCATTGTGGATACCAAAGGAAATGATACTGTAGTATCTAGACTAGGAGTATCTAGAAAAGTTGATTATTTGATAAATATAGAAGAACCACTATTTCCATATGGAAAAGTATGGAAGAAGAAAAAAATCGCTTGTATTTTAGTGGATGAAGCTGAATTTTTAAGTGAAGAACAAGTGATTGATCTTTATCGAATCACGAAATACTATGATATTCCAGTTATCTGTTATGGTCTAAGAACGACATTTCAAGCTAAATTTTTTTCTGGAAGTGAAGCCCTTATGAGATGGGCAGATCAAATGGAAGAACTTGTAAATTTGTGTAAGTGTGGTAAAAAAGCCAAATTTCAAGCAAGACAAGTAAATGGAGAATATGTCTTAAATGGGGAAGAGGTCTTGATTGATGGTATGGACCAATCTGTTTGTTATGTACCACTATGTGGAGAATGTTATTTAAAAGAAGTTTATGATAAAGAATAATGAGGAAAGGGATTATAAAGAAAGAGGAAATACTGTGATAGATTTAGGAAAAATAGAAATAGAAGATTACAAAGAAAAAAAATATACAAAATTAGGAAATTTTTATAATGGTCTTGCTTGTATTCGAAATGAAAAATATCAATATGGATATGTAAATGAAGAGGGAATCGAAGTAATTCCTTGTATTTATGAATATGCTGAAGACTTTAGCGAGGGATTAGGACTCGTATGTAAAAATGGTCAATATATGTTTTTAGATTGTACTGGTACAGTGAAATTAGAACTTCCTTATTATAGAAAAGTACGTTCTTTTCATGAGGGAAGAGCGTTTGTATCAAGAGATCAACATGAATGTGGCTTTATTGATGATAAGGGAATAGAAATCATTCCTTGCCAGTTTGATAATGCCTCTGATTTTCATGAAAAACTTGCAGTAGCAGCGATTAGAAAAAAAGGTTTCTTAGGTCAAACGAGTTCTATTAATTGTTATATTGATGAATATGGAACTGTTCAAAGAGAGTTAATGAATAAAGAAATTTCCATTCAAATATCGAGTTTATTTTATGGTGGAATCGCTCCAGTCAATTTAGGAAAAGACTATATAGATAAATATGGAAATCTTTATTCTGAAGAAAAGGAAGTGGAAGCTTTAACAAGATTGTATCAGAAAAAACGCTTCCCAAAGGAAGAGGAAAAAATAATCCCTGAAGTTTTGTTGGGATATTGTTCTAAAATTTTCTTTTTAGGAAGAACAGTAATCGTAAAGGCAGATACGAAAGAAGAACTAGAACAAAAGAAAAGGGAACTGTTGATTGAGATAAATAATGCCATTGATGTTTTTAAAACTCAGAATATGAGTGGGTTAGCAAGCGAAAAAAGCAAACAAAAAACAATGGTGAAAAAAGAGAGGTAGTAAAATGGATATTAATCTAGGAAAAATAGAAATAGAAGATTATACAAAAGACAAATATGAATATGTTGGACCATTTTATGAAGAATTAGCACTTGTGAGAAATCAAAATCATCTTTATGGTTATATCAATAAAAAAGGTGTTGAAGTAATCCCTTGTCAATATGAAGAAGCTGACTATTTTAGTGAAGGCTTAGGGCTTGTATGTAAAAATCATCAATATATGTTTTTAGACTGTACTGGTACAATTAAATTAGAACTCTCTCATTATAAGAAAGTACGTTCTTTTCATGAAGAAAGAGCAGTTGTAGCTAGAAATGGAAAGTATGGTTATATTGATAAAAAAGGTGTTGAAGTTATTTCATGTCAATTTGTTCAAGCTGATGATTTTAGTGAAGGTCTAGCTATAGTTAAAAATCATCAATATGCAAACAATAATGTTATTGATACTAGTGGAGTGGTTCAAAAACAATTCTTGAGTGATTATGCGAATTTAAAGGATAATGAGAAAAAATATTTGCAAGGGTTAAAACGAAAATTTGATGGTGGTTATTGCATTGTAGGTTCTTTTCATAATGGCATTGCCCTTATTCGGTGTTATGGTTTTTATGCTATGATATGTGGACGTTATGAAGCATTTGATGCTTATGTGGATAAAGATGGAGAAGTTTATTATAATAAAAGAGAAATAGAAGAATTAGATCGATATTATAAAACTGTTTCAAAACCTTTGTTTTTAGGCAAAAAAAATCTGAATTTAGTATATTATTGTTCTAAAATTACTTTTTTAGGGAAAACAGTAACAATAAAGGCAGATAGCAAAGAAGAATTAGAACAAAAGAAAAAAGAACTTTTAAGTGACATTAAAACCTCTCTTCAAACATTTCAAACTGAGGAATTAGAGAAAATAGAAAAACCAAAAGAAAAAGTAAAAAAATAACAAATAAGTAGTTAAAAAAACTTGTAATTGAATAAGATTATGATATAATAATAGTGGCTTTTTAAAACACACAGCGAGGATTTTTATGCCTAGTGCCTAATAGGTGGTGTAAAAAGATGAGTCGTTGGAGGAATAACAAAAGGAGGAATAAAAAATGGCAGTAGTGTCAATGAGTTATTTATTAGAAGCTGGTGTTCATTTCGGTCATCAGACAAAGAGATGGAACCCAAAAATGAAAGAGTATATCTTTACTTCAAGAGATGATATTTATATTATCGACTTACAAAAAACAGCAAAAAAAATAGAAGAGGCATATGTAGCTTTAAAGAAAATTGCTGAAAATGGTGGAAAGGTTTTATTTGTAGGAACTAGAA
>CAYYCR010000073.1:0-8875 GCA_964470385.1 uncultured Muribaculaceae bacterium
GCTAAAGCTTTTTTGAACCCCCAGACTATCTGGGGGTTTTCTTGAGCCAACAAAATCCAAAATAAAGTTTGGATGTCTGAGTTCACACCCAAACCTTTTCTGATTCATCGCTTTCGTTACCTACCTGCTCCACAGACTTAAATTCCGATAGTCGCTACCGTACATATTTTCCAATTCTTTATTTTTTCTTTTGTTTCTTATATTGTTATTTCTTTCATATATTGTTTTAATCCCTCAAACATGATATTTACTGCTGCATTATAATCTCTCTCTAATTCTCTTTTACATTTTGGACATTCATAGTTTCTAATTTTTAAATCCTTTAGTTCCTTATTTTGATATCCACATACACTAGGTAAGGATTTCCACTCTTAAAAATGTAATCGTCCACAATCATATGGTTCCTCACTATCTTGTTGCTGTTACTTCTAATGTATAACTCAATTCTTTACGGCCCAAATCAACCATTTTTAGGCATAATAATTTTTTTCCAGATTCATAGCATAAAATAAATCATAAATACAACCTAGTTCTTCTTTTTAACAAAATCACATATTATCTCTGTTGTTTTATCCACTCCAATAGATGAATCAATACATAAATCATAGTTATTTATATCACCAAAGGTATTACTTGAAATAAGTTTATAGTAACTGGCTCTATTTTTATCTGATTGCTTCATATTTTTCTTAGCATCAGATTTCGTATCTCCGTACATTTCCATAATGCTACTTATTCTATAATCTTCTTTGGCATAGATGAATATTCTGACTAAATTCTTATTGTTTCTTAACACATAATCTGCCGCTCTACCAACAATTACACATGAACCTTTGGTTGCTATTTTCTTGATTACCTTTTCCTGTGCTTCTATCGCATATTTAACAGGAGTAGTGGTTAAATATAAATCATGTAAAACATTGCTTTTTTGATTCAACTTTGAAATAAATTCTTTATCTAAACCACTTTCTTGGGCTGCAATTGCTGTTAATTCTTTATAGTAATAAGGAATTCCTAATTTTTTAGCAACTTGTTCACCAATATATTTTCCACGAGATCCATGCATTCTACTAATCGTAATAATGACACCATCTTTACTATCTAATATTTTAACATTATCACTCTTACTTATTTCCTCCTGACCTAATTTCTTGAAAAATAAAATAAGTAAAATGATGGTAATGATAATACCAATAAAATCTGAAATTGGTGCTGCATAAAGTGTTCCTTCCACTCCCATAAATTGTGGTAAAATGATTACTAAGGGAACAAATAAGACAATATCACGAGTAAGTGATACAATTGACGCTTTTACAGGGTTTCCAACTGCCTGAAAGAAAATACTACTAATTTTAATCGTACAAGTAAATACAATAAAGAATAAGAATATTCTAAATGTTTTTATCGCAAATTCCATATACAAATCCGATTCTGTTCCAAACATCTTTATGATTACACTAGGGCATAATTCAAATAAAATCATTGATAGCAAACCGACTATAATGGTAGAAATTAAAGCAAGTTTAAATGTTTCTTTCACTCTACCATATTCTTTTGCTCCATAGTTATATCCAAGGATTGGTTGTGCTCCTAGTATAATTCCAATTGCTATATTAATTACAATCGTAAATACTTTCATACATATACCAATCACGGCAATTGGGATATCTGGTCCATATTTTGAAATGGCACCGTATTTTGCTAACATAATATTACATACTAAACTAATAATAACTATACTCATTTGAGTAATAAAAGTTGATATTCCAAGTTTTATTACATTGCTGAAAATACCAAAGTTGATTTTAAAACTACTCCATGAGAGTTTAAATGTTTTTGTTTTAGTAAAATAAATAATTGAAACAATCAGTGATAAGCATTGACCAATGACTGTTGCCCATGCAGCACCTGATATCCCCCACTTAAATACAAATATAAATATTGGATCTAAAATGATATTTGTAATTGCTCCAACAAGAGTGGACATCATAGAAAATCCTGGACTACCATCCGCTCTTATAATTGCATTCATTCCATTTGCCATCATATATATAGGAATGAATATAAGAATTATTTTGAAATAATCTTGTGCTATTGGTAAGGTGGCTTCACTAGCACCAAATAAGAACAATAAATTATCCATAAATAAGAATCCTAATAAAACAAATAGAACACTGATTATAAAGTTAATTAAAATTCCATTTCCAATTGCGATGTGAGCATTTTTAGTATCCTTTCTTCCCTGACATAAGGATAAGAACGCTGCTGAGCCATCACCGATTGCCCAAGCAAAAGCAACTGAAATAATTGTAATAGGAAACACAATACTTGTTGCGGCATTTCCTAAAAATCCTAGTTCACTATTTCCAATAAATATTTGATCCACAATATTATAAAGTGAACTTATAAGTAATGATAATATACAAGGAATAGAAAATTTGAGCAGTAATTTAGACACTTTTTCTTTTCCTAGATACTTATTGTTACTTTCCATAATTTCCTCCTTCTGATCTGACCCCTATTAGGCATTAAAAAATGCGTAAAAACATTGTCTGTTTCTACGCATGAAAGCTGGGTCGACTTAATAAGTTTAACATATTTTTTATTTTTATGTAAGTTTTTTTTATTTTTTTGGCATTTTATTATTTACTTATAAATTACCATTTATATATAACTTTGAGAAATTTATGATACTAAAAACAAGTGAAATATAAAGATATAATTAATTGACTTCTTAATATTTCAATATTGATTGAATCAAAAGTTTTTTAATCTCTATTATCATATAATCATCCTCAGTTTCTTTTAAAAAAAACTAACTATTTTTAATTAGCAATTTATTACTCTCAAGCAAAAAGTTCGAGTTTCCTATCTATATATGGTGTCCATAATGAGAATTGAAAGTTAAGTCTTTGATATTCTATTTTACATTATTTTATAAAGGCTTGCTCATTTTATTTTTATCACATTTATGGTCATTTTAGAAAAAATCACTACTAAAAATTGTCGTACTTTTTTAACAAAAAAACTCCCCAGCCCACACAGGATACTGAAGATCAACTATAATATAAAAAAATAGAGTCCATACAGGACTCAAACATGTCATATCTTTAAAAGACAATTATATTTTATCATAACATTGTATTAATCGCAAATTATATGTAGCTAAAAGCAATCAATTTATTTATTCATTTTATTTTTTTCTAGTACATTTTTTAGAGCTTCTGTTACATTATCTTTAAATAAATAACTTACAATTATTTTTATTAGTGCAATTACTTCTACCACACCACCAGTTATAAAAATATTTAATGTTGTTGATTCAAAGTGCAATATTCCTGTACCAACTAATATAAATACAGAGTTATATACCAATAATTGAATGCAAAATACACGCATGAGCCACATTGCGTACTTGTGTTTTAGTTTTCTATCTTCATCTGCATTTTTTATAAAAGTATTAATTACTTTCGAGTCTAATTCATATCTCTTCTTTGCCTCGTCAAATGTTAAAGTTTTATCAAATTCTTCCTTTACAGAATTTTTTTTATTTAAAGTCCCAAAAATACTATTCAGCGCATCATTGTATTTTCTTTCTTCAGATTGTTCTATTAAAAGGTTGGTATCATCAAAATCAAATTCATTAACATCAGAAATATTCATTTCATCTTTATTCTCTAAATCTAATTTTAAATTTACCATTTTGTTAATCCTAATATATTTAATCTAACTGTCATTGCTGATTCTGATACCTTAAAAATTTCTGATAATTCAGAAATAGAAGGATTAATTTCATATAAATCTGTCAAAATATCTTTATTCATTAAAATCGCACCAGCTAAATATTCAATATCTTCTTCATCACGATTTTTTGTTTTACGATATTTTGGATCAAAATGAACTTCACCATTTTTTTGTAACATTTTCTCTTCTAAGAAAAAATGAGCTAACTCATGTGCTAGTGTAAATCTTTGACGAACAAATGGATCAAATTTTTCTATTAAAATTTGAAATTTATTTATATCTTTGTTATATTTTATTGCTCCTGATATTCCAATTGGCAATTTTTCTTTATAAACTTCTATATCATTATTACTAGCTATAACGGCTAAATCAACAGGAAGTCTTAACATATCATTTTGTGTTAAAATATCAAGAGCAAAATTTTCTAATTTTTCATTTATTCTTGACATATTATCACCTTCTCTTTTTTTTCCTATTCTAAATATATGATACCACATGTGGTGCAAATATTCTATCATTTTATGAAAAAATGTCAATAACTATACACCTCCTCAATAATATTATTCTACATAACTACTCCAAAATCCTAAGTTTTCACACAAAAATTTAGACAAAAAAAGAAGCTAACCGACTAGGCTAGCTTTCAATTTCTTCAAAAATATAATTTCCAAATAACAAATCGCTTGGAATATTATTCATGTCTAAATATACAATTGTAGTTCTTTGTACTGCAACAGTACCAAGCAAATTTTTTTCATTATCATAAACATGAAACTCTGTTCCTTTTGCTATCAAATTAGCTTCAGCATTGTTCATTAATTTATTATAAAATTCACTAGATTTCATAATCTTTCACCTCTTATTCAAAGTATACCATTTTTATTTAATCACAGCAAGTGTGCTTGGATGAACATAAATATTTACTTTTCCAAAGTCTCTAGTTTGAATTGTTACAACGTCTGGATATGGTTGTCCTAAAATTTCATATTGTAATCCTCCGAACTTCGATGGTTTTAAGAAACCACATTCATTTCCTTTTCTTGCTAGTTTATCAAGAGGATATACTCTCCAACTTGTTGCACTTGCTGGTAAATATAACATTTTCTTAGTTGGTTGTGGTTTTGGTTCTTCTACAACTACATCTTTTAAATATTTCAATTTATAATCACTTGGAATTTTATTGAGTTCTGTATTGTCAAAGAAAAATACATTATCAATATTTACTTCGTTCGAAAAGCACCAGTTTCTATAATTATTAGTTCTCCAATCTCTAATTGTATATAGTCCTTTCGCACATTGGATATGGCAATGTACTCCTGATGCTTTTTTATTTCCTTTGTGACCCAACAATTCTCCTTGCTTAATTACAGTCCCAATTTTTGCAAAGAAAGAATTGTCATGTACTGTGATAAATGTTAAATAATCAATAGAGCCATCTGCAAACCTTACTTTATTTACAGATTGCCACATTGCCTGTCCCCAATCGTTCCATGTATAAACACATTTAATGTTGCAAGGTGCGTAATACTCCTCATATGGATTATTAGAGTCTTTATGTCCAATATCATTAGCCATAGTTCCCTGATGTGAATATTGTCCATTAGCACCTTGTGTAATGGCTACATAAGTAAATGGGCATAGTAAATCTTCAATTCCTGCTCTTATACTTTTTTGTCCTTTTTGCATTCTACTCACTCTCCTTTTTCGTAAAATAATAAGTAAATACTGATGTTATTAAGTTAGTTACTAATATTAATATATTGTCTGTTAAATTTGCCCCAAACAAATCTGCTATAACTATAATTGCTAAAATTATAATCATTGCAATTGTTACAAATGATTTCAAATCGCTCCATGCTTTTTTCATTTAATCACCTACTTCATTCCTAACTTTATTAAGATAAAACCAATTATTCCACCTATCAATGCTGAAACTATATATCCCCACATTTGATCCATTCTCTTGTTTGGTTTATCTTTAATTTCTTTTATATCTGATTTTATTTCGCTTACATCACTATCTATATTGTCTACTTTATCATTTACTTTTGTTAAAGCTACATAAACATCTGATAATTCTTCTAGTTTTCTATCGTGTTCATCTAATCGTTTTGTATTAGACTTACTTCGTTGTTCATTTTCAATAACTTTTTGCATATATTCCTTTTCCATCTTTTCACCTCTTTTAATGAACTCCCCATTCACTCCATGTTCCACGATAATAGTATCTATAAGCTATACGATTTTTTCTATATCCAAACGCAATTTGACAACGATTACTTGTTACCGTTTTTGATTGATAAAACATTGTCATTATGTAAAAAAATTCTCTTGTTGTATCTGTTTGCTGAGCATTTTCATGACTTGTTAATATCAAATCATATAGAGTAACATTTGGATCTATATTTCCACCCTCGTATTTTGCAATTCCATTTTCATCTATTAAATTGCTCAATCGCTTTCTATTATGTACAATACTGCTTGTATCTAAATATTTATTATTTTCTAATTTTATACTTTGTTTTTTAGTCATAAAATGACTTATTATTTAAGCTATACGGCACCAAATGTAAACTGTCATATATGGTTGTAAATTACCACTGTCTCCCTCGCCCTCTTGAGCTATCAAAGTATATCCATTTGAATACCATGTTGAACCTTTAGCAATCGCTGGTCTATCAGCATAATTTGTACCAGGAGTATAGAATGAACCACCCCAATTATTGCCTTTTTCATCAACAAGGGCATGTCCATGCTTTTGCATAAATTTACTACCACCTGTTTTTTTAGGAGTAGCAAAATCAGTGTCGTTTTCATTTACTCCAACCAAAGTTCTACCATTTGCTATTCTTTCCCACGTTCCTCCAAAAAAATTAGTTGGGTTTATATTATTAACTGATATATAAATTGAACCTATTGGATAATAAGGGCATGGATAAACATCTCCATTGTTATCTTTAAATTTGATTGCTCTACCCATTTAGGAACCACCTAAATTTCCACCAATCTTTGGATATTTTAGAAAGAGAATTGCTTAAATAATAAGCATACCTCCTCCCGTTTTTGAACGCAAAGAACGTTTGTTCTGTTCTGTTCTGTTCTGTTCTGTAAAATTTTACCAACCAGAATATTTTTGTCAAGATATTTTTACATTTTTTCATTATTTTCACTTCTTTCTTACTACTCTTATAAATTGTTCAATTCCAATCAAAGTAAACGGTAATAAAAATACTAATAAAGTTGCGAATATTACTAATAAAACTATTCCTATATTTTCAATCATTTTTATTCCTCCCATTCATCTATTACAGAATAATCCAAAACTACATTCCCAGACGCAAGTTCCAAATCACCATACACATGTACAAAATCCTCGCCGAAAGCCATAAGTGGAAGACCTTTTTTGAGTGGAACTTCTTGATTTAATTCTATCAATTTATCATTTACTACAAATTTGAATACATAACTTTTTTGATAATCAAAACTAGCATTATCAAAAAGTTCATTCAAGTTGTAATCTTGTAAATTAAATGTATTTTCATTTGTAATATTTGGAGTAATAGAATAGTACTCACTCCACTCTCCATATTCTTCTTTATATTTGATTTTTAAGTTTAGTGTATTAGCTACTGCCCCAAATGTGTCATTAAAATAAAATCCATTTAGATTTAATCTTATTTGGTCCTCAGTTGGTGCTGTTCTTTCGATTGTTGCCGATTTTACCGCTAGTTTTACATAATCTATAAAATCATTTGTAACTGTTTTTACTAATGAAAATATTCCTCTTGAGTCTTGAACATATCCTTGAAATTCATTTATTTCAATATTTTCAAGAGTTACTACTGATGTTTTATAATATATATTGTTCAATACATAATTTTGTTGTGTAGCACCATTTTTGAATGTTGCTGTAAATTCTGCTTTTACTTTTGAAAAATATTTTATCAATGTATTTTCGTTTCCAGTCAGAGCTTTTGTTGTTTCGTTTGTATCAATTATTGTTAAATTGTTAAGAACTGGCATACACTTACTACCATCTACTCTTGCTGTAAAGTTACAAGTCTTAGTTCCTAGCAATGTATTTCCATTGTATGTCTCGCAAGTAATTGTTCCTGTCCCTTGCATAGCATTTGGAATTTTTGAATAAAATTGTGAAGCATTCGGAGTCCAGCCATACGATGTTAGTGCTGTTTTCTCAACAATTGTTCCAGATAAACTGCCAAAGCTATACTTTAACGTGTGTCTGAACGCACTATTTGCTGAATTGATATTAATTGTAGTACTACTTTCAATATAGAAATCTGAACAACTAACTGATGAGGCTCTTGGTATGTTAGTTAATTTTAATGACCCACTTAATAAACTGGAACCCATTCCAGTATTTGCTACTGAGCTAATACCTACTATTTTTGTTCCATCTGAATTATGATATACATTAGTAAAATCAAGAGAAGATACCAACCATACTTCGCCTGATGAAATTGTCCAACCATTTGGAATAGCCACACTTTTAGATTCTGTGCCAACTGTTATTCTAGTATCGCCACCTGGAATCGTTGATGTAGTATAACCATTATTTATACTGACTATATAAAAATCGACATGAACTACAGATGTGTTGTTTGCTACATTTGTACTCTTTTCATAGAAATCAATTCTTGTTCCAACCCAACCACCGCTTCCGCTAAATGCTCCTTGTAGTGTTGCCATTAATTATCACCTACCCAAAACATTCCAGTACACAAACGATTTTTTTCGTCCGTAAACTTTTCAAATCTGTGTCTGCCTGCCCCTAGATACTTACGAACTTTTAAATTTTCTGTGATTACTTGATTACCTCTTGCCACTAGCATTTCTGTATCATAATTTTTAACAACAAAACCTTGATTGTCAAAAATAGCACTCATTGGTTCTCCATCTTTAGAAATATTAAGTCCCTTTTCATCAAATACGAAACCTGTTGAGGTCACGACTTTATTTACTCCATTCGTGTTTATATTCGTTATTGTTATTGATAAACTATTTGCAAGTTGTTGGAGTTGTGTCATCTGCTCTTTTAGTGATTCAACATTATCTTCTAATGTACTTGTAGACTTTGATACTGTATTTTTTATACTATCTACATCAAGTA
>CAYYCR010000074.1:0-8874 GCA_964470385.1 uncultured Muribaculaceae bacterium
CAGATTGATTTAATCATTAACGTCACTTGGTGCGACGATTTTACCTTTTGGAGCAAGTGACCAGAATCGAACTGGCATCCTAGCCTTGGCAAGGCCATATTCTAACCATTGAACCACACCTGCATCTTACTATATTAAATGACTTCTTTAATATATTTATATTTTATCACTAAACAGGATAGAACACAATATATTTTTTTCATTTCCAACAAAATATTTCGGTACACAAAAAATAGTAATATAGGTGTCAATAAATCAAAATATGTGCTATAATCAATATATTATTATATCATAATCATTTTTAGGAGTTGAAAGAAATGAAAAAGTTAAAATATATAATATTAATACTTAGTCTTATGTTCATAATAGGTGGTTGTGCTAAAAAAGAAAAAGTGCAAGAACCAGTTTCAACTAGTACCCCTCTTTTATTAGAAGTTACTAAAAAAGGAACTGACAATAAATTGTATCTATTTGGTTCTATTCATGCAGCAGAAGAATCTATGTATCCACTTCCTGACTATGTACTAAAAGCCTATAACGAAAGTAAAATAATTGCCTTTGAATTTGATATCATAGAATATGAAAAGGATATATCATCTCAAATGGATTTATTATCGAAATTTATCATTCCAGAAGAGAAAAAAATTACGGATTATATTGAGAAAGATATTTATGATAAAAGTGTAGAAATATTAAAAAATGCAGGTCTTTATAGTCCACTATTTGATCATTATAGTCCAATTATCTGGCAAACATTGCTTGAAAATACTGTTATTACTGATACAAATCTAGATGGTAATTTAGGAATAGACAATTATTTTTTAAAACAATCAAAAGAAGATAACAAAGAAATACTAGAACTAGAATCAGCACAATTTCAATATAATATATTATTAGGCTTTGATTATGATACTCAAGTATATTTATTAAATCAAGCTGTAACTGAATATGATAATTCTAAAAATGAAATGAAAAAATTATACGAATTGTATCAAAAAGGAAATAAAGAAGAATTGGAACAATTGTTATTTCAATCAGAAGAAGCAGATCCATATATGGAAGAATATAATGAAAAACTTATTACAAAACGAAATATAAATATGGCATTTTCCTTAGAACAAGCCTTGGAAGAGGGAAAAAATATATTTTGTACTGTAGGACTTGCCCACATCATAGGGGAGGGTGGAATCGCCGATTTATTAGAACAAAAAGGCTATTCTGTTACAATCATAAAATAGATTTTAGAAATAAATGAATTTGTAGTTTTTAACGAATGAAAACTATAATAGAGAAGCAAATCAAACTCTAGCCGATTTGTTTTTTTAATGATATAATATTGAATGAAATAAAAAATAAAAATCTTATTAAACACAGAATGAATGGAGAATTAAAAATGAAAATAAATAATATTATGAGAAAAAAACGAACAGAACAACCTCTTGGCTATTGGGAAGAACAGTCATATATGATGGTGATTCCAAAAAACGATGAAGAAAATATTTTAAAAAAAGGAATTGAACGACTATCAGAAAGTCGTGATTTTAAAGTTACCAATACCAAATATGATATCAATGGTGTTGTAAACTTAAAAATCCTTTATGAGAATGAGGAATACGAAGTTGGATTTTATTTAGGAGGAATTTCTGTTCCAGAATATTATTTACATCGCAACTTTTTATTTCGTGAACAAGAAAAAAAAGATATTTTAAATGCCAAAGAAGCAATTACAATCTTTATGAAATTTGGAAATAATGCGAAAAAAGCATTTCACTTACAACTAAAAATCGCAGTTACCTTGATTCCAAACTTAATTGGTATTTTAGATGAAAGTGCCGAAAAAATGTTACCAGCCAAATGGGTTTTGATGACAGCTTCTTCTAAGGTGTTACCAAGTTCCAAAGATTTATTCAATGTACAAGCAGTAACAGGAGAAAACGGTGAAGTATGGTTACACACTCATGGACTTTGTAGATGTGGCATTACAGAACTTGAAATACTAGAATCCAGTTCAAAACACTATCAGCAACATTATCATTTACTTATGACCTATGCCATGTTTTTACTTGATAAAAATGAACCATTTGACCCACAGAGAAAAGGAATTTATATTGGACGTTTAGTGAATGGTTCTCCAGTTGTGACAACTTGTGTTAGTTGGGTAGAGGGAATCTTAGAGTATAAGAAGTTAAAACTTGGAAATGCAAAAGACCGAAAAAATGGACACAACAGTAAAACGAGTATTGTTTTCCTATATACGAGTGAAGAAGATGAAAAAAATAATATTTTTAGTAAAGTGTCAATTTATGATGACCTATGGGGTGAAAATCCATTATTCTTCTTTAGTGATGAAGAAACAGATAGGATGAGGGAACTTTCCAGAGAAAGATTTTCATATGTGAAAGAAGAATTTAAAAATAAAGATAATACGATTTTAATTAAGATTGGCTTACCAGTAAGAGAAAAGGATAGTTTTGAACATATTTGGTTTGAATTGCTAGAAATGAAAGGGGAAAAATTCAAAGCCAAATTAACACAAGAGCCATATGATATTCCAGGTATTCACACTGGTTACGAAGCTTGGTATACAGTAGATGATGTAACGGACTGGATTATTTATACAAAGGAATTTTCTGTAAATCCAGACAATGTTTATCTTTTGGAAAAATAGGTAATGAATAAAGTAAATATGAATGATAAATTAGAAATCAAAACAGCTTTTCAGGAAAGAGAAACTATTCCATTAGAGTATACTGGTTATGGAAAAAATATTTCTCCAGAATTTAAAATTCAAAACTTATCAGCCAAAGCCAAAAGTTTGGTCATCATTTTGGAAGATTTAAGTCATCCTATTAAAAATTTTACCCATTGGATTGTTTGGAATATAAAAGCAGAATTGATAATTCCAGAAAATGTTGGCAATATGGAAGATGTCGTACAAGGAATCGCTTATGGATTTCATAAGTATGCAGGGCCCAAACCACCAAGATTTCAAAAACATTATTATCGATATACCATATATGCATTAGATGATACTCTAAACTTATCAGCCAATACAATGAAAAAAAAGTTACTGAAAACGATGAAAGGACATATATTGCAAAAAGGAAGCATTACAGGAAGTTTTAAAAAATAAAGGAGGAATGAAAATGAAATTTTATATAGGTTCAGGAATGAAGAATAGTAAATTAGTTAATGACTATGCAACAAAATTAAAAGAAAACGGATGGAAACAAACTTATGACTGGGTGAAGAGTATCAATAAGGATATATCCATAGAAAGTATGACAGAGTATGCTAAATTAGAAAAACAGGGGATTATTGATTCTGATGTTGTAATTATATTGTTAAAAGCAGGAAGAGGTGCACATATTGAACTTGGAATGGCATTAGCACTCAATAAAAAAGTATTTTTATGTTCAGAAACAGAAGAAGAATTTAGCATTCAAAATACAGTTGCTTTTTATGAATTGCCTGATATTGTTAAATTAGTTGGAACAATTGAGGAAAATATAAAGAAAATCATGAAAATATGAGGTTAAAATATTAATGAAAAAAATAGTGATAGCAGGAAGTGCGAAACTTCAAATGGAAATAGATAAGTGGTTCAAAACTTTCGAAAATCAAAATTATGAAATATTAGACTATCCAAGAGCTATTGAAGAGTCCAAATTTATGGAGTTATATCCAAATGTGCACGTTGATTTTCTTAAAAATATTGTGCAAGCAGATATATTATTTATCATGAACGAAGATAAGAATGGCAAGACAGGATATATAGGATATGAAACATATGCCGAATTGCTTTTTGGACTTGCCCAAAAATTGGTTTATCATAAAGATATTGAACTGGTAATTTATAAAATGCCAGGTAGTGATGTAGGGTGCTATGAAGAAATTGAGTTATGGCTAAAACTTGGTTGGATAAAATTATATGAAATAGAGCAATGAGATTTCTATAAAAGAACAAATTGAAAAGGATATTCCTTTTGATGAACAAAAAGAAAAGGATAAAAAACAATTTTGGAAATTCATTAATTGTTTTGATGATGTTTTAACAAGGAAGAATATATTTGGTCATTTTACTTCATCCGCTTTTGTGGTAAATAAGGAAAGAATCAAAATGTTAGTAGTATTGTAAATGATAGTTAGATTTATCCTGGAGGTCATGCTGATGGAGAACATGATTTATTTTCAGTAGTGGTTCGTGAAGTGGAGGAGGAAACAAGATTAAAGGCTAAAGGATTGAATTAATCTATATTTAGAATTCAATCATTACCCGTAAATGGGTATATTAAAGGCGAGTACGTATCTGCACATCTTCACCTAGATGTATTATATCTTATAAAAGCAGATGAAACAATTCCTTTATTTTTTAAAGAGGATGAGTCAAAAAGTGTCAGATGGGTTTCTTTTGAAAAAGAAACTGATGAAATGATGTGCGATTTTATTAGGCCTATTCATAAAAAATTAATACAAAAATTAAAATCTAATAATATTTAGTTTAAAGAGTAGGGTTTTTTATAAGAACAAACAGAGGAAAGTAAGTCATTGTAATTTTATCTATTGTATATGACTTGATATTTGATTTTATGTTAATATTTTAACAAATTTAAAAGGTAGCAAAAAATTATTTGTTACCTTTTGATCTTTGTGTATTATTTTTTTTTATCTTCTCCTTTCAAAAAATTTTAACTTTCCTTTAATTGTCTATTATTTTAATATATTTTTTCTAGTATCTTGTTTAGTCATTTTTAATACCTTTTGGACATTGTTTTCTAAAATGTCATCATCTAATGTGACTCTACCAGTTTCTGCACGCCATTCATCTAAACTATCGAAAAATTCTTTTAAATAAGGAAACTTTTCATAAAACATTTTTGAATTAAATATTCCATCATAAGAAGCAAAAACTATACTTAAAGCTTTTAGAACATTGTTAATTTCTCCTATATTACTAAAAGAAAGTCTTTGAAAATATTGATATGCAATGCTTTCCATAATTGTAATATATTCATACTCTTGAGTTGGAATTTTAATT
The DNA here is from genome assembly GCA_964470385.1 of uncultured Muribaculaceae bacterium. GTDB lineage: Bacteria > Bacillota_I > Bacilli_A > RF39 > UBA660 > MGBC102946. The sequence continues at coordinate 5,039 of CAYYCR010000074.1, forward strand.
TTATAAAAATGTCCATAGTGTTCATCTCTAAATGCAATATCAGCACCACTAAGTCCTGCAACACTTCCCGTATAACCATAAACTTCTTCTGTATGTTCAGGTATAGTAGCAGAAACTATTTTGCAAACATAACTTCCGCCTTCTTTTTCACTTATTAAATTTGTTAATGTTGTTTCTAATTCATCAGTCATATGGAACTGATTGTAATATTTATTCATTTTTTTCTCCTTTCTTTTGATGAATTATTATAGCACGCATTTGGTGAAATTTAACTTATTTTTATAATATTTGGTATATTTTTTCGTCATAATGTATTTGTTTATTTAAAAAAAAACGAACTACAAGAGTTCGAATATTCTCAATATGGAGCGACAATAGAGCCTATTTCGAACTCTTGCTCAAAAGTAAGAATTGATAAACATCAAATCTAATTATATTTTAACAAGCAATAATTTTATTTGCAATAGTATTTGAAATATTTATCAATCTTTTGTATAATTTGTATTTTTTTAAGTTTAATTTTGTTCTGACTTTTAGTCAAATTTTTCTGTCAAAGTACTATCATACTAATTGATCATATAAATCTTTTATGTCAAATCTAATTTCAGCACAATCCTTTAATATTTGATTATAAATTTGTTTTATACTAATATCCTTTTCATTTATATATAAATTATATGCCAATCTTCCAAATAATGAATAATTATTCCACCCCATATATCCAGTTGCAGAAACATAATTATCCATTATTTCCTTTGCAACTTTCATTCTTTTTTCAGCATCTAACTTTAGTATTATTTTATATATATTTTGACATTTTTGATTAACAATATAATTACATAGTTTATTTAAATTGACTAATCACATCACATATTCTTGTATCTCTAAATCAAATAAACCATTTCCTATTTTTTTATTTATTTCTTCTTGTTTTATTATTTCTTCTTCGCCTTTTAAATATTTTTTTATATCTTCCTGTATTTCACCTATATTTCTATATCTATCTTTTTTTTCTCTACTTGTACATTTTAAAACGATAAAACTAAAAATATGATTGGTAGGAAGAAACCCATTACACATTATATATTCTATTATTTTTCCTATAGAATATATATCACTATATTCATCTAATTGTGTAAAATCTTGCAATCCAATTGGATCTAAAAACGAATGACTATTTTTAGGTGTAGCGGAAGACATTAACGATTTTATTACTTCCTTATCTTTTCCTAAACCGAAATCTCCAATTAAAAAATCATCTTTATATCTCATTATATTTCCTAAATGCAAATCTCTATGTATAACTTTGTGTTCATGTGCATACTTCATAGCTTCTAGTATATCATTTATAATTTTTACTTTCTTTGATAATTCTAAATCAATTTGAGAACTTAGGTAACTATATAAACATTCATCACATTCTTCCATAGTATAGAATTTCTCTAAGTCATTGTAATCAAAAACTTTTACTATCTTGCTACAATTTTTTAATTTATTCATCATTTCGTATTCATATTTAAATCTTTTACATATATCTTCATTTGACAAATGTTCTTTTTTTAATTGCTTTTTTACAATACCATTATTAACTTTAAAAACTTCACAATAGTATCCTTCTCCTATCTTATTATTTTGAGATATTTGTACCCCTATATATTCTTGTTCTGTTATTTCAAAATTTAGTCTAGATAAGAAGTTTTTTATTCTATTCAAAATACTCTGTACATCTATTTCTTGATATGAATAATGACTCAAATATAATATATTATAAAATGCCTCTATAACTTTACAACGTTTTTCTTTTTCAATATTTTCATATTGTTCTACTAAACTCTTATCATCATAATATTTAAGGTCATATTCTGCATGTAAATAATCATTCATATCTAAATACTGTGTTGATATTACTGAAGCCGAAAAGTAATCTTCAAAAATCAATCCATAATAATGTAATCCAAGCATTCCTTTAGAATCAATTTCTACTTTTTCTTCTATAAAAAATTTATCCAAATACTCTAATAACTTTTTAAATTCTATTTCTCCCATTTATAATAACTCCAATTCAATAAATTACTATTTCTACGTCATTTTGACACATCTATTTTATCATAAAAATTTGATTTATGGTAAATTTAGGTCAAAAAAAAAGAGAGGTATATAGAAATTTTCTATATACCTCTTATGATAAGTGGGCTAAGATTAACTATTTCATAATTCTCATCAATATTATGTACTATACTTTTAATCATATAGGTTAATATCTCACTATCAATATTAGTTAATTCTTTTTGTGGAATATAATCATGAATAACTTCTAATATATTTTTTTTATTAAGATCATTGCTTTTATAATTCGCAATGATTTTGCTTGTAATATCATTAACTAAATCGTTATTTTTTTCTATTCCATTTTTAATGATACTTGCATTTTCTACTTCAATCATTGAACAATATTCTTTCTCCGTAATAAATATCCATTCATTAGTAGGACATATCATTAAATCTAATGGAATAAGAGATATTACTTTAGATAATATAGATGTATCATAAGGTTTAAATTCCTTTTTTATAAGACTATTTACTACCAAATCAAAACTTTTATTTACTTTTGTTTTTTCTTTATACATATCCATTAAAATATCCATAATTCTTTTTGCTTCATTTTCTAATAAAGATGTAAGTTGTTTTTCTACTTCGTATGCTTTCATTTGTCCTCCTTTCCATAAAACACATAGTAGTAAAAACTCCCTTATTTTCAATAAGAAAACGGTCTATACCTTTCCACCTTTTATATGGACATATTTTTACATAAACTATACCATAATATTAGTATCGGAGGTGGATTAACATTAAGCATAAAACAAGAAAATTACTTGCAAATAACATTGTCTACTTTAGGCATAAAAACAATTGGTCGCAAGAAATGTTTGCTGATAAAATCAAATCTAGTCCAGCATACATTTCTCAATTAGAAAATGCTAAAAGAAATGTTACTTCCGATTTTATTGATAAACTAGCAGATTCATTTGGTGTTGAACCACATGAACTATTTATCAAAAGAGATTCAATTAACAACAAGAGAGTTGACCAAAAGAAATAATTGGCGTTATTTCTTTTATTTTTTACTACTAATTCATTATATCATAGTCTTACAAAAATTAAGAAATAATTATGCATATATATTCAGAATATTTCTACGGCTCTTATACATTCGGTGTAAATGATAAAATATGTTGTATAAGATTTGAACGTTAGGGGTGTATTATGAATACAAATGATAGCATCATAACTTACATAGATTATGGTTACATCAAATACGATATTAAACCTATTATGGAAAAAAGAAAATTAAGTAAAAACCAAGTCGTTAAGAAAACAGGACTTCATCACCAAGTTATTGAAAGATATATGAACGATTCTGTAACTAGATTTGATAGAGAAGTTTTGGCTAAATTATGCTACGTTTTAGATTGTAACTTAGATGAAATCATTACCTATGTAAGACCAAAAGGCAAATAGTATTGTCTTTTTATTTTTCTAATTCTTCTTCCTTTTTCAAATAATAATCATTTTGAATATAGTCAATATCTTCATTGTTTAAAATGTTTTCTTCAACCATATCATTTATAACTTGTTCATATATTTCATCTTTAGAACTGAAAAATTTATCTTGAAAGAACTCTAAAATCTTTTTCCAAAATTCTTGCCAAACAGAAATTATTTGTTCTAATCGTGAAACCTCTTTTTTTAAAGAAGATATTTCCTTTCTTTGTTCAGCAATAGTATCTTGTTTTTTGATATTTTGTTTTTCTAGATTTTTAATTTTTTGTTCTTGC
>CAYYCR010000075.1:0-8695 GCA_964470385.1 uncultured Muribaculaceae bacterium
TTCGTATATTGATCCTGCTAAATCACCGATAATTGCTCCATACATTTTTTGAACCTCCTATAAATATAATGATTATGTTATTATATAAGTGCATTTATAAATTGACATAATTGAGTCGTATTATGATAAAACAAATTTCTTGATATAGTTAATTTTGGAAATATCTAATCGTTGGCTGCTTGCTTTCTTGCGAAAAAAGACTGATGAATAAAAAACACTTTTGACAAGTACACTATATCAATATCTGAAAGGGTTGAACAGATTCATTAGTGGAGTGAATCACATGCAGGTTACGAACTGTGTTTTCTTTCTAGAAATATTATATAAGAATTATCGTTAACTTTCAATAGTATATAAGAAGTAAACTGTAAAGTTAAAAAATTGCATAGTACATTGTAAAAAAAGCTCAGTTTTTGTATAATTTATTAAAGGAATGGTGTGATTTAAATGAAAAATAATAAGGCGTTAATAAGTTTCATAATCATTGTAATAGTATTCGTTGGAATTATTGGAGGTTATATTTTTTATAACAATTTTATTCAAAAAGAAGGTGCTAATCGAGGAAAACAATCAGAAAAAGGAACTTTAGAAAAAAATATTACTCCAGAATTAATAAACGAATTATTAGATTATGTTCCACATAATTACTATAACGTTTATAAAGACCCAAAAGACGAATTATCTAATATTACAAAGTCAAATATTTATGGTGAAGTTGTAACAAGATTAGACTTTAAACCTACTACAGAAAAATATTTTTATAATTATGGTAATTATTATTTAGAAGATTGCGAAGTTGCTTCTATAGATGATTTTAAGAATAATATTCAAAAAATGTACAATTTAAATTTTGATCCCAAAGAAGTAAAGAATAACTTTTTAGGATATTATAAAGAAAGTTCCTACTATTATGCCTACTATTATTTAAATAACACTTTAATAAAAATAAAACATGATGATGCTAATAGTGTTAAAAATTATATGCTTAATAGCTTTGTTGATTATGAATTAAAAGATGATAATCTAATTATTACTGAAAAAGTAGCATTTTACAATACTTTAAGTTATTATGATAGTTATAATTTTAACGAAAAAGATAATAAATACATCTTGGTGTTAGTATAGATATATAGACACAAAAGTACATCCTGATATTAATGATGAAACTGCAATAAAATATTTTAAAGCTGCCCTTCATAATATAAGAGTTCATAAAGTAAATAGTGAGCGAAAAGTAAGTAGAGCAAAAAGATTGTTATTGGCTCCTAAATTTAAGAAATGGACTGGATATGATGTTAGCAACCATTGACACTTATAAAAAAGAAATTAGTTTATTTATAAAATGCTAATTTTTTTCTATCCGACAATTATTATTTTTATTTGAAATATATACTATTCTTATAGTCTTAAAGATAAAATGATATTTAAGACTTTTTCTGCTTTTAAGTGTATATTAATAGTGGTATTGGCATTTAAGTTAATTATAACTAGTGTTTTAAAATAACATGGTATATATGTTCCAAAGGTGTTTTGACTGATGAAATTGGAAATATAAGAACTTATAAAGAAATAATAAAAAAATGTTATATTTTTTGCATAAAAAAATAGAGAATAGAATAATCTTTAATGGGATACTTAACAAAAAAAAAGAAACATGGTATAATTTTTTAGGAAGGTGAAGACATGTTTGAAAATAAAAAAATATACATTATGGGAATGGCAAGAAGCGGCTATGAAGTAGCCAAGTTATTAGCACCTTTTCATAATGAGATTCTAGTAACAGATGGAAAAGAACAAGATATAGAACAAGTAAAAGAATTAGAATCACTCGGAGTCAAAGTAGTAATTACTCAAAACCAAGAAGAACTATTGGATGAAACATTTGACTTTGTAATAAAAAATCCAGGGATTCGTTTCGATACACCTTGTATTAAAAAAGCAGAAAAGCTAAACATTAAAATTATCAATGAAGTAGAATTGTCATACCATTTTTTACCTAAAAATACCCATATTATTGCAGTAACAGGAGCAAATGGAAAAACAACGACGACAACACTGATCTATGAATTTTTAAAAGCTATGAAAGTTCCTGTTCATTTAGGAGGAAACATTGGATTTCCCCTTGCTTCCTTGATACCTAAAATAAAAGAGGAAGACTATCTTGTATTAGAACTATCCGCTCAACAATTACATGATATGTATGACTTTAAAGCAGAGGTAAGTATACTTACCAATTTAACACCTGTTCATTTAGACTTCTTTGGAACTTATGAATACTATCAAGAAATGAAAAAAAGAATATTTAATCATCATACAAAATCTGATTTGGCTATCATCAACCTTGATGATGAAACAGAATTAAGTCTAGTAGATGATATCAAATCGACAAAAAAACACTTTTCATTAAAAAAAGAAACCAATTCAAATTTCAAAAATCAGGCTCTTTATTATGAGGGAGAAAAAGTGATTGATATTAAAAACATTCGAGTACAAGGAAACCATAATTACCAAAACATTATGTGTGCTATACTTGCTACCAAACGATTTGGAATTAAAAATGAGACTATAAAAGAAGTACTTACTCGCTTTATTGGAGTCGAACATAGAATGGAATTTGTTTTAAAAATAAAAGGACGAGAATTCTATAATGATTCTAAAGCAACCAATGTAAAATCAACTGAAATAGCTCTTAGTGCATTTAAAAGACCTGTTATTTTGCTTCTTGGTGGATTAGATCGAGGACATTCTTTTGAAGATTTAAAGGACGATATGACATATGTAAAACATGTTATATGTTATGGGGAAACCAAAGAGAGAATTAAACAATTTTGTGATGATATTCAAATAGATTGTAACATTGTAAATACATTAGAAGAAGCTACCAAAGCGGCTTACAACTTATCAGATGAGGGAGATGTTATATTGCTATCTCCTGCTTGTGCCTCATGGGATCAATATAAGTGTTTTGAAGATCGTGGAAATGAATTTAAAAGAGTGATAGAAACTTTAAAATAAGTTCTTTCACTTTTTTTATGAAGAATCAAGCGTAAAAAAAATAGGTTTCTAAAATATATTTTGTTATCATATACTTAATTAAGAAAAATAAATTTTCTAGAAAGTTGTGGTAAACTATGAGTCAAAATAATCATTATGTATTGGATTTTATCATTCCACAAGGACCAATTGGTCCAACTGGTCCAGCAAGTGTAACAGCCATCGTTTCGATTCATTATCGCAATGAAACTGCAAATGGTCTATTAACAATTAGTGATAATAATCATAATGTAGTACTTCCAACGAATACCAATATTTTTACTTTAAATAATAATGAAATTATTATAAATGAAGATGGATATTATGAATTTTTATTTTCTGGAGTATTAAAGGAAAGTACGTCAAGTACGAAAGCTTATGTAGAATTAAAAGTTGGAACAGACTATCTAGCTACAATTCAATTAAGCGATGGAATGAATGAAATGAGCTTTTCCAAGACGTACTTATTACAAAGTGATACCGTAAAACCAGTAACAATCATACTGAATAAAGCAGGTGATTCTAATGCTAGTGTCGAAAATGTATATTTATTAATTAAAAAATTTTCCTTTTATTAATAAACGAAAATAAGCGGAGGGATTATAATGAAACAAGATTCTACTTCCTATGAATTTAATTTTATAATTCCAACAGGGATTACTGGCCCAACAGGACCAAATAATTTATTGGAATCTCTCATTACCTCAGAATATGAAAATATAGATATAGCAGGGACCTTATCAGTTTTAAAAAGTACAATCTTGCCTCAAAATTCCAATGTTTTTAGGGCAGAATCAGATCATATCAAAATTGATGAAGCGGGGTATTATGAATTTACCCTTTCTGGCTGTCTTAGTGAGTCAACAGCTATTAATAGGGCTACTTTAACATTAAGAACTAAAGTTCAAACAAGTACAAGTTCCAATAATCTAATCATCGTACGATTAAATCCTGGGTCTTCTAAAATGTATTTTTCTTATACTAAAGTAGGAAGATATTCGGTGATACAAAATGTATCACTTATCTTTAGTAAAACAAGTGATTCTGATGCTAGTCTAGAAGACGTGAAATTGATGATTCAAAAGTTACCATGGACAATATAGTAAATGGTATTTTTTCTCTATCATCTAAAAGGGGATGAATGAAATCATAAAATTGTTGTTAGAAGAATAAAAACTATTGAAAGTGAAAAGAAAAAAATGATATAATGGAGTAGGGAAAATCCCATTTAGAAAGGGTGAATATATGTCAAAAATAAAAGATGTTATTGGAAGAGAAATCTTGGATTCAAGAGGAAATCCAACGGTTGAAGTAGATGTTATTCTAGAAAGTGGAATTGTTGGAAGAGCCTCTGTTCCAAGTGGAGCTTCTACCGGTGTTAGAGAAGCATTAGAATTACGTGATGGTGGAAGCCGTTTCATGGGAAAAGGGGTTTTAAAAGCCGTAGAAAATGTGAATGGACCATTACGTGATTTGGTAATTGGTTATGATGTTTTAGATCAACAAGCGTTAGACTATGCTATGATTGAAGCTGACGGAACAGAAACAAAATCGAAATATGGAGCCAATGCTATTTTAGGAATTTCTATGGCAGCTTTAAAAGCAGCAGCACAATATAAAGAAATGCCACTTTATGAATATGTAGGTGGTGGAATCAAACAACCAGTACCAATGATGAATATCATTAATGGTGGTGCTCATGCTGATAACAAATTAGATTTCCAAGAATTTATGATTATCCCACAAGCAGAAACTATTCATGATAGAGTAAGAATTGGAGCAGAAGTTTTCCATAATTTAAAAAAAGTATTAAATGAAAAAGGACTTGCAACAGGAGTTGGAGATGAGGGAGGATTCGCACCAAACTTAGAAAGTAACCGTGAGGGATTTGAACTTATCATGGAAGCCATCGAAAAAGCTGGCTATACTCCAGGGAAAGACGTTAAAATGGCCATTGATGTAGCAGCAAGTGAATTTTATCAAGACGGAAAATATGAACTTGTTGGAGAAGGTAGAAGTCTAACCACAGAAGAATTGGTAGAATATTATGAAGATTTGATTTCTAAATATCCAATTATTTCGATTGAAGATCCAGTAGATGAAAATGATTGGGATGGATTTACATTAATTACAGAACGACTTGGAGATAAAATTCAACTTGTCGGGGATGATTTATTTGTCACTAATAAGAAATGTCTACAAATGGGAATTGATAAGCATGCAGGGAATGCGATTTTATTAAAAGTAAATCAAATTGGAACGATTACAGAAACGATTGAAACCATTGAACTTGCAAGAGAACATGGGTATGCTACGATTATTTCTCATAGAAGTGGAGAAACCGAAGATACTACGATTGCTGATTTAGCAGTTGGACTTAATTTAGGACAAATCAAAACTGGTTCTATGTCTAGAACAGACCGTATTTGTAAATATAATCAATTAATGCGAATTGAAGATGAAATAGCAAGAAACTAACTCGTGTTTCTTGTTTTTTTGGTTATTCTGATAGAAAATGAAATCATTAGAATGTTTATTACCAACATAGAGTGCTTCAAAAAAAGAGCTTGTTTGACATTGACAACGAAAAATATACATGCTACGATATATCTATAAAGTAAAATAAGGAAATGAATAAACGATATAATCAAAAGATAAGAGGTTGTTATTGTGAGTGTAGAAGAATTAGAAGTGTTAAGAAAAAAAGCAAGTAGTAGTGTATTAAAAGGGATTATTGGTAGTATCATTGTTGCAATTGTATTATTTTTAATTCATCCATTTATTGCATTTTTTGTAATTGTGTTTGGAATCATTATCACTGTGGTTATTAGTAATGGTCCAATCAGAAAATTTCGTTTGGCTTTTAAAGAAACATTTGTGTTAAAATCTTTAGAATCTAATTTTACCGATTTGATTTATAAACCAGAATCCGGCTTAGATGAATCAGTCATTAGCAGGACTGGAATGATAGATATGGGAGATCGTTATTCATCTAATGATTTTATTTCTGGAAAATATAAAAATATCAATGTAGTGCAAGCGGATGTTCATATTGAAGAAGAACATGAAACAACAGATAGTGATGGAGATACACATACAACATGGGTTACGATTTTTAGAGGAAGATGGATGGTGTTTGATTTTAACAAACCCTTTAAAGCGAATATTCAAGTATGCCAAAAAGGGTTTGGAAATTCCAAATTGAATAGTCGTGGGACTAAGAAAAAATATCAAAAAGTAATGATGGAAGATCAAGTATTTAATAATAATTTTAGAATATATGCCCAAGATGAACATGAAGCCTTTTATATTTTAACGCCAACACTCATGGAAAAAATGAAAAACTTAACGAATAAAATTCCAGGGAAACTATTATTTTGTTTTGTAAATAATCAACTACACATCGGAATTTATAATAACAAAGATTCCTTTGAACATGGAATTTTTACCAAAATAGATGAAGAAAAAGTAACACAAGAAATTTCTCAAGATATTCGGTTGATTACCAATTTTGTAGATGAATTAAATTTAGATAATGACCTATTCAGAAAGGAGGTGTAGTATGGAACCATTATACATTGTCATTGCAATCATAGTGATAATACTTATCATTGTTGTATGGTATATATCTACTTCAAACAAATTAAATAGAGCTGTGGTGAAAATAGACGAAGCCCTTTCTGGAATTGATGTTGCTCTAACAAAAAGATATGATGTTCTAACAAAGATGATGGAAGTTGTAAAATCCTATGCGAAGCATGAAAAAGAAACTCTATTTGAAGTAATTAAACTTCGCGATAATATGTCCATTAAAGAAAAAAATGAAGCCAATCATGTAATGGATGAGAACTTAAAAAAAATTAACGTAATTGCTGAAAATTATCCAGATTTAAAAGCAAGTGAAAATTATAAAACTTTAGAGCAATCTATCACAGACGTAGAAGAACATTTACAAGCTTCAAGAAGACTTTATAACTCCAATGTTTCACTATATAACCAATTATTGGTGTCCTTTCCAACTAGTAGTATAGCTAAAAATAAAGGAATGACAAAAAAGGATTTTTTTGAAGCAGATGAAGTAAAAAAAGAAGATGTAAAAATAGACTTGTGAGACCTTTGAAAAGTCTTTTTTCATACAAATAAAAAGAGTAATTAAGTAGAAAAACAGTATGAAAAATAGAAAATTTGTAGTTGCTTTTTCACACATAGAGCATAAACTAAAAAGAAATATCAATAGATTGAATAGGTAGATTATTTATGATAAAATGATGCTGCAAAAATGAGTACCATTAAAAAAATTACCAATCTTTGTCAAGGAAAAGAATTGTCAGTAAAATAGAATACGTTTCGCAACCTCTGAAAAAATCACGTAAAAAAAGAAGAAAAGGTGAATTAGAAATAAAATTTAAAATTTTTCTTCTTTTTAAATACACGACAAAAAGATGCAAAAATGCATTTTTTTAAAAAACATAGTGATTTCAAAGAACAAATGATGTATAATTAGGGTAATCTTAATTGAATCTTACGATTTAAATTAAGATGTTGGGTTATTGAAGTAAGTGCTTTTTTGATTAGGTCACTTACTTCATTTTTTGTTGTCATTAAGCCTATAATTAGAATATCACCATAGTTTAATAAATTGAGGAGTGTATGAGCAAACTGAATAATTAAATATAGATGTTTTGTTGCATTACAATCCTTTGTATAGATATGGCTTATATTTAAAACATCTGATTTTTGTTCTTTAAATCCTTTATTCTCAATCTTCCATCGTCTACGTCCAAGCAAAATAATGCTTTCTTTGTTTTTTTCATTTATTGTTAATGAAGTTACATAAGAAAAATTAGTTATACTAACTTCACCAGTTTCTTCATTAATAGTTTCTTCATTAATAGTTTCTTCATCATAACTAATTACATTAACTGTATAGAATTTTTTATCCTTTAATTCGCCAAATATAATTTCATTTTGATATGCATATTTACCGGATAAAATCTTAATTTCATCAAAATTTCTTTTTATAGTAGGTGCATCAGTTTCCTTGTATCTGATAATCCATTCAAAGTGATACTTATCACATAATTCTAAAAAAGGTCTTCCTAAATATAATGCATCTCCACCTATAATAATTGGTAGTTTAGGAAATTGTTTTTTTATTTTATTTAATAACCTATATCCAGCTTTTAATTCACAATCTTGTTTATCAAATTTTTTGTAAGTATTTCCGGATTTGTCAGTATAAGTTTCGTTTTCTACAAATTCAGTAGCTAGTGAAAATGTCATGTTTCCACAAACCAGTTTAGCTTCTAAAGAATAATAAGAATATAAAGTATATTCGTTTTCTTCATCTTTGTTGTATATTTTAGTAATTGCCTGCTCACCCAGATTAATCTTAGTTGAGTAAAGACCAGTACCATCAATTACAACATGAAATAAGTCGTTAAACCTATATTTATCTAACATTTTAGAACGGACTAAAGTCTTAATAATATTAGCTTGCATTTTTTCTAGTTCTTGGTGTTTTATTCCTGAAATAATATTTATAAGCGTATCTTTATGTGGTAACTCTATATAATTTGTTTTTAAAATGTTATTAATATTATTTATAACTATATCTGAATTAAAGTCTCTTCCAATTTTATTCATAGATTGATAACCACTA
>CAYYCR010000076.1:0-8691 GCA_964470385.1 uncultured Muribaculaceae bacterium
AATAAATTTTATCATCTAACTTATTTCCTGTTAGATTGACTTTAGAAGCATTTACAACAATTACAAAGTCCCCACAATCTACATGAGGAGTGTAAGTTGTTTTATGCTTTCCACGAAGAATATGTGCAACTTTAGTAGCAACTCTACCTAGGTTTTGCCCATCAGCATCAATCACATACCAATTTCGAACAATATCTTCTTTTTTTTGCATATATGAATTCTTCATCATAATAATAATTCCCTTTCCTTATATTCATTCAAATACCTAATGGATTGTCCCAAGATCCATTTGGAAAAGATTTAAAATGTACCAATTAACATTCTACTAAAGAAACCTTTTTTTGTCAATTAAAATATATGTTTTTTTTCGCTTTTCCATGCATTTTTCTTATTGATAGAATACATCTTTTAAATATAGTCCACAAGGAGGTGCCGTGATTCCCGCTTTTCTTCTATCCTCTTCTTTTAAAATTCTAACAATATCGGATGAATTTCTTTTTCCCTCTCCTATTTCAATTAACGTTCCTACCATGTTTCTTATTTGATATCTTAAAAAACCAGTTCCTACAAAAACAAATGTAATAATATCAGAATCATAACTTTCTAATATGTTTGCTTCTATTACTTTTCTTTCATAGTCTTCATATCCACTTCCTTTGGTAAATGACTTAAAATTATGGGTTCCTATGAAATAGGAAATTGCTTTTTTCATTTCTTCTACATTTAATTTTTTATTCCACTGGCAAATATAATCTTTTTCTATGGGATTATATTCTCCCATATTCAATTTATAAATATATTCTTTTTTTTTGACATTAAATCTTGCATGAAATTCTTGATTTACAACTTCTATTTTTTTTATATAAATATCTTTGGGGAGCAAACTGTTTAATGAGTATTTTAATCGTTCTATTGGAATTTCAAATTCTAAATCAAAATGAGCTTTTTGATTATAGGCATGTACTCCTGCATCAGTTCTTCCACTTGCATGAATCGATACTGGTTTGTTACTTGCAATTTTGCTAAGAGCTGCTTCAATTGTTTCTTGGATTGTTCTTTTTTTTGGTTGCTTTTGATAGCCATAATACTTGGATCCATCATAAGAAAATGTTATTAAATACCTCATTTTTCTACCTCCTCTCCAATAAGAAAATAGACTATGATGTATAACGATAGATATCTTTCAATAAATCGTTTATGTCATCACGATATCCAATTTTAATTCCCTTTTGTTTCAATACCTGGTTAGAAAACTCTATCACTTTAGGATAGGGAAGTCCTAATTTACTAAATTTTTCATTTAAAAATACTTCGTATTTGGTTCCCTCTAGTGCTAATTTTCCTTTATAAAAAACAAATAAATAATCGGCTATTTTATGAATCATATTAACATCTTTTGTCATAACAATAATTGTTTTATGATATCTGTTTTTTAATATTTTAAGCATTTTCAAAAAGCTTTCCTCACTAATATGGTCTAGTCCAACTGTTGGTTCATCTAAAACAATTACTTTCGGATTAACTGCTAGTACAGAGGCAATTGCTACTTTTTTCATTTCTCCATAACTTAGTTTTAAAGGTTCTCTTTCTAGATAAGAATCATTTAATCCAACCATTTTTAATGATTCACTAATTCGCTTTTCAATATGACTTATTTTATGATAAAATGGTTGCATTCCAAAAGCAATTTCCTTTTTTACGGTTGGCATAAAAAATTGATTTTGAACATTTTCATATACAAATCCAATATCTACTGGATATGGATTCTCATTTTCCATTTGTTGATTATTTCCTATTATATAATTATCTATTCGAATTGCTCCCTTGGTTGGTAATTTTAATTCTTTTAAAAGTTCTACAAAGGTGGTTTTTCCACTTCCATTTGCACCAATAATCCCAACTATTTTTTCTTGTGGAATTTCTAAATTAATATTTTCAAGAGCATATTTTTCTATAGAATTATTTTGAGGATAACTATATCCTACATTATAATATTTTATTTCCATATTGTATTCACCATCTCATCCATATTTAAAATCATATGGTCTAATACTCCATAATACATAAGTTTGATACTAAGATCGGCTAGAAAGGGAAGTCTTAGTCCTGCTTTTTTTAATGTTATTTCTTGTTTTAACACGTTTTCTTTTTTATCATGTAATTTTACTTTTCCATTTTGTAGTACAAGAATATCCGTTCCATATAAACTTTCTTCTAAATCATGGGTTATATTCAATATGGTAGTTTGATTTTCTTGATTTATTGTTTTTAAATATTTTAGTATTTTTTCTTTTTTTCTTTCATCTATCATCGTAAAGGCATCATCTAAAATTAAAATTTTAGGATTTGTAACAATGGCTTTTGCAAACGATACCATTTGTTGTTCTCCTAGACTTAACTTTTTAGGATTACATTCTAATATGGTTTCTATCCCGATGATTTTAGAAATTTCTTGTACTTTTTTCCACTTTTCTTGGTCTTTTTGGTTTTCTAATTCTTTTCCAATTTCTTCAATAACAGTTTTAGAAGTAAAGATAGACAAAGGATATTCAAAAGATACTCCTATTTTACTTTTTATTGTTTTCATATTATTTGAGCATAACAATAAATTGTCGATAATAATTTCATTTTGTGATTTTAATAGTCCCAATAATATTTTTGCTAGTGTTGTTTTTCCACTTCCATTTGGTCCAACTATTGTTGTAAAACTTCCTTTTTTTAAAGTAACAGATAAATTGGAAAATACATATTTTTGTTTTTCATATTGATAATTTAATGCTTCTATTACTATTATATCTTCCATTTTATCACCACCAAACTCCAATTATTATAATATAATCTCTCTTTTTTTACAATAAGGATTTGTATTTCACTCATTTTGATTTTTTTACTTCCTATTTTTCTTTACATTCCATATACAAAGAATAAAAATATATAATTATTTTTTTATTATATTACCTTTTTTATTTGTTATTTTGTTAGAAAAAAAGTAAATTTCCATTTACTTTTTAGCATCATATTTTTTGCGTTCATTAGTATTCAATATCTTTTTTCTCATTCTAAATGATACTGGGGTTACTTCTACTAATTCATCACTATTAATATAATCCAAGCAAGTTTCTAATGACATCAATCTTGGACGTTTTAATACAACAGTATGGTCACTTCCTGATGCTCTAGTATTGGTTAGTTTTTTTCCTTTTACAACATTCACAGCTAAGTCGTTATCATGAGAGTGTTCTCCTACAATCATTCCCTCATAGACATCAGCACTTGGTTCTATAAACATGACTCCACGATCTTCTAGTTGACCTAATGCATATGCGGTTGCTTTTCCATTTTCCATAGAGACTAAAACACCTAATTTTCTTTCCCCAACACTGCTTCCTGCCATTTTGCGATATTCCTTAAATGTATGGTTTAATATTCCATATCCTTTCGTCATTGTCATAAACTCTGTCATAAAGCCAATTAATCCTCTTGACGGTACAGTATAAGTAAGTCTTACTTGTTTATCGCTATTATGCATATTTTCCATAATACCTTCTCGGTTTCCCAATGCTTCAATCACGTTTCCAACATAATCTTCCGGGACATCTATTTGTACATCTTCATAAGGTTCACATTTGATTCCATCTATTTCTTTTACAATAACTACTGGTTTTGATACTTGCAGTTCAAATCCCTCTCGACGCATATTTTCAATTAAAATTGATAGGTGAAGTTCTCCTCTTCCTGATACAATAAAAGATTCGCTATCATTTGGTTCTACCTTTAAACTAACATCTTTTTCAGTTTCTTTCATTAAACGTTCTTCTATTTTTCTAGCTGTTAATATTTTTCCCTCTCTTCCACAGAATGGTGAGGTATTAACGCCAAATGTCATTTGTAATGTAGGCTCATCAATTCTGAGTAGTGGTAGTGCTTCTTCTACACCTACTGTGCATACCGTCTCTCCTACTTCAATATCTGGTAGACCTGCAATTGCTACGATATCACCTGCTTTGGCTTCTGTTACTTCAATTCGTTTTAAGCCCATATATCCAAACATTTTTTGAATACGGAATTGTTTGATGCTTCCATCTATCCTAACACAACTTACCATTTCATTTACTTTCATTTTTCCACGTTTTACTCGTCCTATTCCAATTCTTCCCACGAAGTCATTATAATCTAGTAATGCTGGTTGAAATTGAAGTCCTCCATTTTCATCTACATTTGGTTCTGGAATATAATTAATAATCATATCTAAAATTGGATCCATGGTATATTCTTGCGTAGATGGATCAGGGTCTAAACTAGAGGTCCCAGATAAAGCTGAGGCATACACAACTGGAAATTCTAGTTGTTCGATATCAGCTCCTAATTCAATAAATAAGTCTAATACTTCATCTACTACTTCTTTTGGTCTCGCTGCTTCTTTATCAATTTTATTTACAACTACAACTGGAACTACGCCTGCTTCTAAGGCTTTTTTTAAAACAAATCTCGTTTGAGGCATTGTTCCCTCATAGGCATCTACTACAAGTAATACGCCATCTACCATGTTCATAATTCGCTCTACTTCTCCCCCAAAGTCGGCATGACCTGGAGTGTCTAGAATATTAATACGATATCCTTTATAATTAAGAGCGGTCGTTTTGGCTAAAATGGTAATTCCTCTTTCTTGTTCAATGGCATTAGAATCCATTGATGTTACTTCTTCATTTTCACGAAACGTTCCTGACATTTTTAATAATTGATCTACTAAGGTTGTTTTCCCGTGGTCTACGTGTGCGATTATCGCAATGTTTCTAATATTCATAAATACACTTCCCTTTTTTCAACTGTGGTATTATATCATATTTTTGTTTCCATTGTAAATAGTTTTCGGTAAGTATTTTTTCTTGTTAATTCTGATAATAAGAAAATCAAAAAGTCAAATGATAGAAACATAAAAATGAGAAGCAAAATATTGCTCTTCTATTTTTTACATAACAATTACTTCTATTTGTTATCAGATAATTGTTTTTTCTCGTATTAGATTCGCCCTTATTTTCATTTCTGGAATGTAAATATATTACTAATTTCGTCATGCATTATTAAAAAAACATGATAAAATAGATATAGATAGGAGGAATATATGAAAAGTATCATTCGTATTTATATAGAGGATAAAGATGATTATACAAGTCCTTATAATCATCAAAAACTAAATTCAGATTTACTTGCCTATATTTTAGATGAGCATAAGGGAATTCCCATTCATCATAACATTCATATAGAGGTTCACAGTCCACATATCTTTGATAATCAGGAAAGAAGTAATTTTATTCATATTTTAAGGTCAAATCTAGGAGAAGATATTAAAGAGAGTTATTTAGAAATGAAACTTACTTATATTAGAGCTATTATTCTTGCTTTTACAGGAATTTTATTTATATTTCTATCTTCTTATTTTACGGATTCTACTAATGTTTTTAGAGAAATTTCGGTTATTATTGGTTGGCTTGGTATCTATGAAGCTTGTTATATATTTTTATTTGATAATATGCAAAATAGAATTAAAATTAAAAAATACAAAAAATTAGTGAATGCAAAGGTGGTATTTTGTGAAGATATTTAAACAGATTGCTTTTTTTCTTATTTCTTTTTTTATTTTTATGCCGTTCAGTTTAGCGAGTGAAAAAATAAATGTTACATTATCGAAATGTGTGGATGGCGATACGGCAAAATTTAATTTTAATGAAGAAGTGATTACAGCTCGTTTTCTAGCAATTGATACGCCTGAAACGAAACATCCAACGAAAGGGGAAGAGCCTTTTGGAAAAGAGGCAAGTAATTTTACTTGCACACAATTGACAAATGCGAAAAAAATTGAGTTAGAGTATGATGATGGTAGTGAAAAATTAGATAAATATAATCGTCATTTGGTTTGGGTATGGATTGATGATAATTTATTACAAGATGCTATTATACAAAAAGGATATGCTGAAGTAGCGTATTTATATGGAGATTATCAGTATACATCTTTATTACAAGATCATCAAGCAATTGCTCAAAAAGAAAGATTGGGTATATGGGGAGAAAAACCAGATACCAAAATGAATTATTTATATATCGTATTTTCTATTTTAGCTCTTATTATTATTTATTTCATTGGTTCTAAAAAAACGAAAAGAAAAATAAAAAATAAAGTGAAAAAATCGATTAAAAAAGAAATCCAAAGTCGTTTATGATTTTGGATTTCTTTATGAACGATAGTCTTTTAGAATCATTTTTAATTGTTTTCTACTCTGTTTCATCCATCGTTTGTAACTTTTAGATGATGGCTGGTATGCAAAAAAGTCATAATATCCATTTTGTTTTACATTAATACTAATAATAAAATCATAGATATTTTTATTTAAATCTTGATAGACACATAAAATGCGGTGATGATCTTCTGTTACAATATTATCTTCTTCTATAATATGATTAACAAGTCTTGTCTGCATTTTCTTTTCTTCTCCCGCGGCAATATCAAAAGTTGTAAATAATTTTTGATTTTTTTCTTTATTACTCTGTTGAGAACCATGAATTGGTTTACCAACTAATAAATTATAAAATTTGATATTCGTAGCTACTCCATATCCTATATTATTAATAATTAAGTTAATGTTTAAGTCATTTTTACTTTCTAATTTATCAATTTCTTCTATATCTATGCTTTCATTTAATGCTCTATAATTTCTCCCGAGTGCGATTAAATAGTAGGCATATAAATCTAATTTATTTACGGATTCAACTTTACTTAATACTATATATGGTCGATGTTTCTCCATGTTTTCATATTTGATTCGATTACTTACTGTATAAATGGTCGCAAATACAGTAATTAGTAATGATAAAATGGGAAATAATACATTTAACCAAAAATCTAAAAAATTCATAATTTTCACCCTACTTTATATAATGTTTTAAAATATAATCCATTGTTATTTTTACATCTGGAAAGACATCGATTACTTCTAACTGATCTCTTGTAAACCACCCAATTCCTAGGCTTTCTTCTGTATTTAAAATAACATCTTGTTCTTTTAATGGCACTGCTGCATAAGTAATATCAATATGTACATCTCCTTGCTCATTACTATTTCGCTGAATTCCAAGTGGTCTTATAAAATCATCTTCTCTTGGAAATCTTCTTCCTAATAATTTTATTTTTAAACCCGTTTCTTCATAGACTTCCCTCATAGCTGTTTCCTCTGGAGTTTCATTATCTTCTATATGTCCTCCTGGTTGGACCCATTTATGAAATTTTTTATGAAAAATAAGTAATAATTTTTTTGTTTCAGGATCTACTACAAAGACAGATGCACAAAAATGTCTATTCATATTATCACCTCTACTATTTTATGATAGCAAAAAAATAGAGCAAAGTCTATTTGTAATTAATTTTTATTTGTCTGATTCTGTCAACTATTCTAATACATCGGTAGGGTCTATTCCATCATTTCGTTCATAAACGGTTAATTTTTCATTAATATCTACTGTAGCTAGTAAAATCTTATCTAATTCTTTATACCCTTTTATTTTTAGTTCTTTCCGTAACCATTTTTCATCTTTATGAATGTTATCTAAATTATTTTTCATAATTTTACTATCAATAATAACGTTGGCACATAGGCCTTGTTTTCCCACTTTTAAATTCATGTCTTTCATGGTTATTGGTTTATAATCTCCTTTGGGTAGAATACTAACGGTTCCATTTGTTTCCATGATTGCATATTCAATTTCACTAATATCAAAATAGCCATTAATTCTACATTCTTCTAATAAATCATTTAAGTCAAATTTTACTTTTTTCATTCCGTTTATTAGTAATTTTCCATGTTCGATTAAAATCGTAGGAACACCCATAAAAAATCTTCTTAAATGAATACTTTTCATTGTTAAAATAGATACAATATAAGCAACAATTCCAAATATGATTACTGCTACTGTTCCATTAATATAATTAGTTTCTAAGTTTATTGACATTTCTGCTGCAAAATTTCCGATAGAAATTCCTATAACATAATCAAATAAACTGAGTTGTGATACTTGTTTTTTTCCTAGCATTTTTGTTACAAGAAATAATGTTACTAATGATAGTAAACTCCTTACGATAACATCTAATACTTCTATTGCTTTAAAATCCATATTAAAATTCATGTGAATCACCATTTATAGTATTTCTATTTTTTTATGATTTATTCACCTGTAATACATTGTTATCCAAAAAATATTTCCTCTCTGTTATTTATTTAACCATTTTAAAAATCAATTATCAAAAAAAGGAAAAATTTATTTTTTTTCTCCTTTTAATTCAAATAAAATATCCCGTAATTCTGTTGCTCTTTCAAAATCTAAGTTTTTAGCTGCTTCTTGCATTTCTTGTTCTACATTTTGAATTAAGTTATTTAATTCATGCTTACTTAATTTTTCTGGTTTCTTTTCTTCTAATACTTCATTATTTGTAATCAGTTCCCTAATTTCTTTATTAATTGTCTTTGGAATGATGTTATGTTCCTTATTATATTGCTCTTGGATATTTCTTCTTCTTTCTGTTTCTTTTATTGATTTATCCATTGCATCACTGATATTATCTGCATACATCACTTCTCTACCATTTTCTTTTCTTGCAGCTCTTCCTATTGTTTGAATTAAACTTCTCTCACTTCGAAGAAA
>CAYYCR010000077.1:0-8650 GCA_964470385.1 uncultured Muribaculaceae bacterium
AGAAACATTAGATGACCTATATCAACTACTGGAAAAAAGTATCTATGAAAATCCACCAATTACAATCAAAGAAGGATATCTTATCAAAGAGGGATATCATGAAGAATTAGACGAACTTAAAGGTCTTAGAAAAGGTGGAAAAGACTTTGTAGCCAGATTTGAAGCCGAAGAAAGAGAGCGAACAGGAATAAAAAACTTAAAAGTAGGATACAACAAAGTATTCGGCTATTATATTGAAATTTCCAAAGGAAACATCAATATGGTAAAAGAAGAATATGGATATGAAAGAAAACAAACATTAGCAAACTGTGAACGCTATATTAGTCCAATTCTAAAAGAAAAAGAAGCTCTCATTTTAAATGCTGAAGAAAAAATAATAGAACTAGAATATGAATTATTTTCTGAGATTCGGGAAACAATCAAAGGATATATTCCAAGATTACAGAATGTTTCCAAAACCATTAGTGAGATTGATGTCTTACAATCATTCACAACAGTGGCCGAAGAAAATAACTATGTAAGACCAGTGCTTACAGACGAGAGAAAAATTGAACTATATGATGATAGACATCCTGTCGTTGAAAAAGTAATAGAAAAAGAATATGTTCCAAACGATATAATCATGGATAAAAATACAGATATTTTACTCATTACAGGTCCTAATATGGCTGGAAAATCTACTTATATGAGACAACTTGCCATTACCACAATCATGGCTCAAATCGGTTCTTTTGTACCAGCTTCTAAAGCAACACTTCCTATTTTTGATCAAATATTTACTCGAATTGGAGCAAGTGATGACTTAGTGAGTGGAGAATCCACCTTTATGGTAGAAATGATGGAAGCCAATCATGCCATTAGTAATGCGACAAAAAATAGCTTGATACTATTTGATGAGTTAGGAAGAGGAACCGCTACCTTTGACGGAATGAGTCTAGCACAGGCTATCATAGAATATATCCATGATAATATAGGAGCCAAAACCTTATTTTCTACGCATTACCATGAACTTACAGACTTAGAACAAAACTTAAAACATTTAAAAAACATTCATGTTAGTGCCCATGAAGAAGAGGGAAATATCACCTTTTTACACAAAATTAAACAAGGAAGTGTCGATAAAAGCTATGGAATTCACGTAGCCAAACTGGCCTCTTTACCAGATAGCTTAATCAAAAGGGCTAATCAGATTTTGTCTATTTATGAAAACAAAGAGAAAAAAAGAGATATCAAGATTCAAGAATCTCTTCCATTGGAAGATTTGATGGAGAAACCTAAAAAATCAAAAATAGAAGAAGAATTAGAAAAGATAAACTTAATGGAAATCACTCCATTAGAGGCTTTAAACTTATTATATCGATTAAAAAATGAACAAAAAGGAAAAATAAATTCATAGAATAAAAAGGAGGGAATTTATGAAATTATTAGAAAAAGAAAATTGGTGGATTTGGTTGATACTAGCAGTATTGTCAGGAGGAAGTAGTGTCCTTGTATTAGGGGCTTTATTAGATGTTTATGATAATGATGCCTGGTATGCAAGACCATTTAAAAAAATGTCTAAAGGAATTGGAATTGCCTTATTACTTGCTTTAGCACTTGTCGCACTCGTGCCAACTTTGCTATTTTCATTTGCATTTACGATGGATATTCCTGAAATTCACGCAATTAACACAATATTTATATTTCTATTTTTATTTTATATGGTGTTAGCCGGACTGATTATGGTATTTCAAACACAGATATTAGTGCAAGTGAATGCGAAATTAGGTTCTCCTGGAAGTGAGATATACTTATCACCATATATTTGGATACTAGGACTTATCATTCCAATTGTTGGGTGGATTTTGTTAGTTGTTATGTATCTTTACTTGCAAATATGGTATTTGGTCATGCTATATCGAGGAAACGGGGCAAATGTGTAGAGTACTTTACACTGCCTCTTTTTTTTGTATGACATTTCTTTGACAAAGAGACATATTTATTGTATACTAATATAAAGTATGGAGGGGTTATCATGCCAGAAAATAAAGTTGTATATTTAAGTAAAATTGATGGAAGAAGTATTAAATGTTATGTACTAGATTATCTATTAGATACAGAAACAAAAAATACCTATTTGCTTATTGTAGATCAACATGGAAAAAATGCCAAAGCATTTGAAATTACAAATGATAAGGCGATTATATTATCAGCTGATGAAGTTGGAATGTTTAGTCGCTATAATTTGAATCCTAGGTTTACAAGAATCACCTCTGGATATGAAGATGGAAAAAATTTTTTATTGGTAAAGCGAGGTCAAATATTAGAAGAGACTAATTTACAATCAAAAAAACAAGAGGAAAAAAGTGAAACAAAATTGCCAGAGGAAGTTGAGTCTAAGAAAGAACAAGAGGAAATAACACCACAAGCTGAATCAGTACCAGAAAAGCCAAGTGAACAGGATGAGGACGAAGTATTAGAACAACAAGCAGAAGAAAATAAAGAAGAAACAAAAGAAACCATTATTTTCTATGTATATAATGGGGATGATGTGAAAAAGTATCATGGTACTTTAAAAAGTAAAGACGGAAATACTTTAGAAGTTACCAATGTTCAATATGTACTTAGAATTTCGGGAGCAAAAAATTTAAATGTAGATGAATTTATGGAAAATCAAGCTGTCGAAATGGGTGCTTACTTTGTAAACTTTGATGATTATGAGGGTAGTGTGGAAAGAATACCTGGAAAAAATCCAATTGCCAATGCAAGAATCAGTAATGTTTTATGTAAAAACAAAACCATGGATTCTATTCCAGTAGAGAAGCAAGAGGAACCTGTCTTAGAAGTAAAACCACTAGAAGCTGATGCTAAAGATTTTGAGGATGAGAAAGTAGAACCTGACACTGTAACACCAATAGAAGAAAATTTTGAACCTGCAAATTTACAAGAAGAACCAGATTCTAAAAATGATATTGGAGAAGAAATTATTTTCTATGTATATAATTTTGCTGATATTAATAAGTATAAAGGAATCGTAAAAGGAAAAAGTCAAGATAAATTGGAAGTAACCAATGTTGAACATATAGAACGGATTCAAGGGGATGAAGTTCTTGATGTGCAGAGTCTTATGCGAAAAGATTCTTTTGAAACAGGAGCTTACTTTGTCCATTTTATCGATTATGAAAGCAATGTTAAAAAGGAAAATGGAAAATCAATTGCTGTTGCTACACTAAATCATGTTTCACGAAAAGGTCAGGTAAAAGAAACAGAAGAACCAGCGACTATTCCAGAAATACAACAGCTTGAAGAAGAAAAAAAAGAAGAAGCTCAAAAGGAAGAAGTAAAAGAGGAGCCAATAGATACTTCGGACAAAGAAATTACATTCTATGTTGGGGACTATGATGTAATAAAAAAATACAAAGGAACACTTAAAGTAGCCCATGGTGATCAATTAGGAGTTGTCGATGTAAAATTTCTAGAATCTATTTCCAAACCCAATTTTAAAGCGGAACAATTTTTAGAAGATAGTACATTTGAAGCTGATTCTTACTTTGTAAACTTTGCTGATTATGAAACAAAAGTCAAAAAAGGAAATGGCAAACCAAGTGTAGTTGCAAAACTATCTTATCCAATTTATAAAAAAGCAATAAAAGAAAACAATGAAATTGTAACAGAAGAGGTCACTAAAGCACCACAAGCAGAAGAAAAGCAAACCAAAGAAAAAAAGGAACAAATTGTTGCTTTTGAAGGAGAAATTGATACCTATGATGGAAAGACACATTATACTGTATATGGAACCGTTTGTAATGTGATAGATGAAAATCCTCTTACCGTAGAGCCAGAGGAAAATGGAGAAAAAACGATTATATATAGTGATGAGGAAGCAAGTTCAATAGAAGAAGTTTGCCAAAACTATCAAAATTTATATCCAACACGTTCTGTTTATCTTCTAAATGGATATGAAATTACGAATGGTGAAGTACAAATCATATCAGAAGAACAATATCATAAATTTGTTCCCCAAAATAATTTGGAAACAGAATCTTTATTAGATAATGGAAAAAGAGTGTTGACTGAAAAAGAAATTTCTGATGCAAGAGCCAAAGAATTAGAAAATCTAAAAAAAAAACGAAAAAAACAGAAAAGAAAACATCAGTCGCCGAGGAATACTTGAAGAATAATCCAGAAGATATATCATTTGCTAGTTACCTGCATTCATTAGAAAATGCAGGGGTAACAAAGGAACAGATGATATCTATGGGATTATTAAATGAAAACAACATAGAAGAGACCCAAAGAAAAATAAAATAGGAATATCAAACTTCCTATTTTTTTTGATTTATGATAAAATGTTAATAGGTGATAAAGTATGGAGCAAATAACGAGAAGTGAACTTCGCATTAAAATTATGACAGTCTTATATCAAATTAACATTTATAAAAAAAGTAAAATGGCCTACCAAGTAGACTCTCTTATTAAAGAAGCAGTAGAAATAGAAAACGAATTTGTAAAAGATACAGTATATGGTGTCTTAACTTATCAAAAAGAAATCGATAATATTGCCAATCATTATTTAAATAATTGGACCATTGACCGGTTAGGAAATACAGACCAAGCCATTTTAAGAATGGGGATTTATGAATTATTATATACCGATACACCAGAAATTGTTGCAATTAATGAAGCAATTGAGCTTGCCAAATTATATAGTGATGATGATGTTCGGAAAATGATTAATGCAGTTTTAGATAAAGTATATCATGACAAGGAAAATGAACATGAACCAAGATAAATATTTAACCATCAGTGCTGTTACAAAATATCTAAAATATAAATTTGATACAGATGAACATTTAAGAACTATTTTTTTAAAAGGAGAAATTTCTAACTTCAAAGCACATACAACAGGGCATTTTTACTTTTCTCTAAAAGATGAAACAAGTAAAATTAATGCCATTATGTTTAGAACCAATGCCGAAAAAATTAATTTTATTCCTGCTGAGGGAATGAAAGTCTTAGTAACTGGAAGAATTAGTATTTATGAAGCAACTGGTGGATACCAAATTTATGTTGAAAAAATGGAACAAGATGGATTAGGAAACTTATATATTGCTTTTGAAAAACTAAAACAAGATTTAGCAAAAGAGGGATTATTTGATCCTGCACATAAAAAGCAAATTCCCAAAATTCCAACTAGAATCGGGATTGTAACAGCACCAACTGGAGCAGCCATCAAAGATATTTTATCTACGATTAAAAGACGTTTTCCAATTTGTGAGACCATACTTTTTCCTGCTCTTGTTCAAGGAGAAAATGCAGCTTCTGATATTGCAAAAAAAATCGACATGGCTGCAAACTATCAAATAGACACTTTGATTGTAGGACGTGGTGGAGGTTCCATAGAAGATTTATGGCCTTTTAATGAGGAAATTGTAGCACGTGCCATATATCGCTCTAAAATACCGATTATTAGTGCCGTTGGACACGAAATTGATTACACCATTAGTGACTTTGTTTCAGATTTAAGAGCACCAACACCAACAGGAGCAGCTGAAATAGCAGTTCCTAATCTAATAGATTTATCTAAGCATTTAGAACAATTAAAAATTCGTTTAAAAGAAAGTATTTTAAAAAAAGTCAATTACAATAAACTATATCTAGATAGTTTAAAAAGTTCATATGTCATAAAAACACCAATGATCATGTATGAAAATAAAAAACAAAAATTAGATATGTTACAAAATAAACTAACTACATTCATATTACATCAAGTAGAAAATTCTAAAAAAAATTTGGAATATTTGAAAAAAAATCATATACTAATGTATCCGAAAGATATTTATGAGCCAAAATATATAGAGTTAAAACAATTCATTGAAAAATTAGAATTATTAAACCCATTAGGCGTTTTAAAACGTGGTTATACCTTAACCTATCAAGATAATCATTTAATAAAAAGTATTCATGATGTAAAAACAAATTCCATTGAAATAAAATTTCACGATGGAACATTAATCGCAAAACAAATAGAGAAAGTGGAGAAATAATATGGCAGAAAAAGAAAAAAAATTTGAAGAAAAAATAAAAGAACTAGAAACAATTATAAATGAGCTAGAAAATGGCAACACCGACTTAGAAGATTCTATTGAAAAATATACCAAAGCAATGAAACTTGTAAAAGAATGTGATGAAAAATTAAAAAACATAGAAGAACAAGTAAATAAAATTGTTTTAGAAAATGGAGAATTAGCCGATTTTGAAATAGAATCTTAATATTCCTAGATAATAATGCCAAAATGGCATTTTTTTGTATTTATAAAACTTTTTCTTTTTTCCATACTACTAATGTAGTCTGTAACGAAAAGGAGAGATTCGAATGTTTTTAAAAAAAATAAAAAAATCATTCATAATACTTCTTCTTTCATTATTTATCATACCATTAAATGTACTTGCTTATTCAGACTATCTAGTAGCAGGTGGGGAGAATATTGGAATTGAAATCAATTCCAAAGGTGTGATGATCGTTGGACTTTATAAAGTAGAAAATACATATCCTGCCACAGAAGCTGGATTAAGAGTTGGGGATATTATCACTTCGATTAATGATGAGGCAGTTATGAATATTGAAGACATGGTTTCAAAGATAAATCATCATAAAACAGAAGGAACTATTAAAATTGGCTATAAACGAGAAGAGCAAGAACACACGACAAATCTAAAATTATATCAAGATAACAATCAAGTTTACAAAACTGGACTTTATGTGAAAGACAGTATTAGTGGAATTGGAACACTAACATTTATTGATCCCAAAAGCAATATTTTCGGGGCACTTGGACATGAAATTATAGAAAAATCATCGGGAAAAATATTGGATATAAAGGATGGAAAAATATATGAATCAAACGTTACTAGTATAGATCCTAGCAAAAATGGTGTTCCAGGTGAAAAAAATGCAGAATTTTATTATGAAAAAGTAAATGGTACAATCAGTGAGAATACCTCACAGGGAATATTTGGTAATTATACTGGAAAAATAGATGGACGAAAAACATACAAAGTTGCAAATCCTGATGAAGTAGAAAAAGGAAAAGCAAAAATTTTGACTGTACTAGCTGAGCAAACAATTGAAGAATATGAAATTGAAATTACAAAAATAGATAGCAATGCAAAGCAAAAAACAAAAAATATGGTATTTGAAATTACTGATCAAGAGTTATTAGAAAAAACAGGTGGAATTGTACAAGGAATGAGTGGTTCTCCAATTATTCAAAATGATAAAATCATTGGTGCAGTGACACACGTCGTTGTCGATAATCCCAAAAAAGGATATGGTATTTTTATTACAAATATGTTAGAAGAAGCAGAGGACTAAGAGGCAAATTGCTTCTTTTTCTTGTCGAATTTGAAAATTTATATTATAATACTAATGGGAGATGGAAATATGACCGATTATAGTATATTAGTAAACAAAAAACATTTGTTAAAGGAAAACGATATTCCAGATCATTTGGTTTTTGTACCATCTATGAGTAAGCATATGGACGAATCTCATAAAATCTATTTAAACGACGAGGTATGGAATCAATTCCAAAAAATGAGTGAACAGTCTATTATGCCTATGTATGTAGACTCTGGATATCGTAGTTTTCAATATCAACAACAAGTACTAGATTATTATTACCAAAAAGAGGGAGAAAAATGCTTTTCTTTTGTGGCAGTTCCAGGAACAAGCGAACATCAAACCGGATTAGCCCTTGATTTTGGTTTTATTGATGTTAATACTGGATTACCTGCATTAGAAGAAGTAGATCAATATAAAGAAGCCTTTGATTGGGTTATTACCCATGCTCATTTATATGGCTTTATTTTACGGTATCCTAAGGGAAAAGAAGAAGTAACAGGTTATAAGTATGAACCTTGGCATTTGCGTTATGTAGGAATTGATTTAGCTAAAGAAATTTATACAAGAGGAGAAACATTAGAAGAATATACAGCAAAGCTTAAGAAAGAGGAGAAGTATTTTGTTAAAAGAATTTAAAGAATTTATTTCAAGAGGAAATGTACTGGATATGGCAATTGGTGTTATCATTGGTGGAGCCTTTGGTAAAATTGTAACGTCGATTGTAAACGATATTTTAATGCCATTATTGGGAATTATAATGGGAGGACTTGATTTTTCTAATTTGTATTTAAAAATCGGCGAAGCTAAAATCCTTTATGGTTGTTTCATTCAAAATGTTGTCGATTTTTTAATTGTTGCAGCATGTATCTTTTTGCTTATGAAAATTGTAAATAGATTAACTCATAAGGATAAGAAAAAAGAAAGTAAAAAAGAAGCACCTAAAAAAAGTGAGGATATACTACTATTAGAAGAAATTAGAGATTTATTAAAAAATCAAAATAAAACAGCGGAATAACCGTTGTTTTTATATGAATATTAAAGATGAAACATACATTAGGATTGTTGCTAGTAATAAAATAATCACACCAATTTTTTTAAAATTTATTTGAATTTTCTTTTTTGCTTTGTTATTTTTTTTGTTCATGAAATTCACCTCATATAATTATTATAATATAAAATTTTATTTTTTGGAATAACTTTTTTTTGTTTTCATAAACTTAAGTGAGGTGGAACAGATGAAGAATAAAATGGACAAGTTAAAAAGTA
>CAYYCR010000078.1:0-8617 GCA_964470385.1 uncultured Muribaculaceae bacterium
TCATTTCCATGTTAAAATAAATACACTGAAAACCATTCATCAAATCATTCATCAAGTTCAACATAAAACTTGATTTTCCTACTCCAGTCGTCGCACCAATTATTAAAAAGTCCCCACGTACCATTTCTAATGTCTTATTCAATTTTTCAAAATTATTAAAATTAATTTTTGAGTGTTGCTCATTGATTCCATCTAAAATTTCCTTTTCTGTTAAAGTAACTGAATTATCTGTAAGAACGATATCATCAAGTTTTCTAACCTGCTTCACATATTCATCATAACTACACATTCCATTTTCTCTTCGTTGGTTTAATTTTTCAATGACATCTTCTTTATAAAATTTTATAATGCTATTTTCTGCAAGTTCTAATTGTTGCTTCCAATTGTTGTTATAATACAATTCATTCATTAGCAAATCTATAAAATAGTCAATATCAAAATCTTTGTGCTTCTCTGCAATTTTATAAACATTTACGCATCCAAATTCTTCATAACACTCTTTTGCATATTCAAATATTTTTTGATTTTTACTATTACTAAAATATTCGACTTTGATTTGCGATATTGAAAACAAATCTGATTTATTCAACAATAAAGCAAGATAACCGTTTTCAATTTCTGCTCTATTATTTTTTTCAATATTCAACATTACAATTCTGGTAATCCTTTCGTACTTCCTACTTGATAACTTTTATTTTCGTTTTTAACTTCTATTTTTCCATTTTCAATATCATCGCTAATCCACAAATTTAATTTGCTTTCCCAATTTTCTACATTACTCCATTTTTTATCTTCATAGTAGTTAAAAAATTTAGTGCAACTTTTTTTCAAATCCTTTTCTTGATATCCTGAAAATTTTTTTGAAGCAAAAGATAAAAGTTGATCAGGTGTGGGTGGAAGAAAACCTAACACATTACCATTCACATTAACATTTACATTATCATTAACATTTACATTTACATTAGGTTCTTGGTTGGTTTTCTTTTGGTTATTGTTAGGTTTTGTTTCGGTTTCTTTTTGGTTTCTCGGACGACCACCTTTTTTGCCGTTTTCATATCTTGCTAAATTGGCACTTAATTGTGGTTTTATAAGGTTAAACATACCTTGAAGCATTCCATCTAATTTTGGCTCTTCTGAAAAAAGTGCAAATCGTACTATTGCTTCATACAAATAAACTTTTTTCGTTTTCGGTAAAGTTTCTATCGCTTCGTAAAAACTTTTATAAAAAACAAAGCTATCTCTCATCACATTCACCCACTAATCTAGTAAATTTTCATCTATAAACTTATCAATTTTATCCCCTGATTCAGTCGTTTTCGAAATATGATTTGAACTATTTTTTTGATATTCATCTACACTCATAGTTGTTCCATCTAATAATTTAACTTTTGGAATTTGTACATCTTCAAGTTTGTCTAAACTCCTAAATTGTGTTAATTTTACTGCTGTTGCAATCTTACCATCTTGCTTTTCAAATTCTTCAAGTCCAAATACTCCACATAGTTTTTTACCAACTAAAGTAGTTTCGTCAAAGTTCCATTTATACCCTGGATTTGACTTTTCTACTGCTGTTGTAAAACCTTTAAATAAAGCTACACAGTTTTCATCTTCTTTTAATGAAATGTACTTACAAGCTCCATTTGGCCACTTTCTATCTACTGACATATTGTTATCATATTGTTTTTGATAAAATCCTGCTTGTTTGTCATTTCCTGCTATATCTACTTCAATTCTTAATGATGTGTTACCTGTTTGCCCTGTGTATTCATAAGCATTTTTGATAATTACCTCATGTCCCCCAAGTTCTAACTGTTCGTAATCTCCATATTCAATCCCCTCTACTTTATCCCATTCTACTGGTTTCTTTAACATATTATTTTTCCTCACTTTCACTTTTATCTAATTCATAATAATCTCTAACAACTGTATCAAATGCTTTTAAATCATTTTCCATACTTTCAATATT
The DNA here is from genome assembly GCA_964470385.1 of uncultured Muribaculaceae bacterium. GTDB lineage: Bacteria > Bacillota_I > Bacilli_A > RF39 > UBA660 > MGBC102946. The sequence goes on from CAYYCR010000078.1 coordinate 1,967, forward strand.
GAACATATCAAACGGAGTTTTCACACAATCTTGCCCATTTGTTTTTAATTTAAATAGATATTGTCCATTTTCAAATACTGAACGAATACAGATTGTAAACATTCCTTGAATGTTAACTTTGTCATCAAGCAATTTTCCAATAGTTTTTGGCTTGATATTTCCATCATCATCTGAATCCTCATGCATAACTAAATAAACTGTTTTTCCTCCTTCAATATTTTTAATATCATTTATAAAGTTAAAATATCCATTTGCCATTACATTATATTTATCAAATCCTTTAATGCTTGCATTCTCCATAAACTCATTTGTAATTAAATAATTAGCGTCATCAATAACTACTGTTTTCTTTTTTGTTAAATTAATTTGATTTATAATATTTGTATAATCATCAATTTTTGGTGCTTTAATATCTGATTTAAAAGGTAATGGTTTACCTAATACGTTAATCACTGCTACATCTTCTTTAGTAAAATTTCTTAAACTCGTGGATTTACCAGAACCACTTTTTCCAATAAGTAAAATTGGTACACTGTTCATATTCTTAACTCTCCTCATTTCTAAAATTTCTTTTACTTCATTTTTTAAATATGGTATTTCAATAATTTCGTAATTCTCTATATTCTCACTAAAATAAACAATAAACATTTCTTCTACTTCAACTTTTGCATATTTTTCTAGCAAATAACGATAAATAGATAACTGTATATAATAGTGATTAAGTACTAAGTCTTTTATATGTGAAAGAGGTACTTTCATATTTTTAGCTTTTTTTCTATTTTGCAACTCATCATTGTAGCCTTTCAATATTGAATTAGTTTTATAATCAACTAATACAAGTCCACCAGTCAGCTTATTTATGAATAAATGATCTATAGCACTTGCTATATCATACTCTTCACTACCAACTACAAATTCATCATATAAATGTTCTAACGTATCTTTATAATCGTTATAAAAATTAACTGCTTGCTTTTGAATTTTTAATACTGCTTCTAAGTATTCATCACTATTATCAAACTTGTCCAACTCATACTTTTCGCCACTCCATCTGCTTTGAGCGAACTCATGACAAGTACTTCCCTTTCGACATGCAAAGTCTGCTTTGTATTTCCATTGTTCTAATACTCCTAATGTCGTTGTTCTTAAGTTTCTAGCATAAGCTAATTCTTCTTCATTACTTAACACATTATCAAATATTTCTTGTTGTATTCTTCTGTTTTTACCTGTTGTCATTTCTGCCATTTCTTGTTGTTTAAACTCATTTTCAAACTCTGCAATAAATCTCGTAACTGATATCCCAACACGTTGTCCTTTAAACTCATAATGATGGTCCTCATTAAAGAACTTAAAATCTTGAAATACTTTTAATTTTTCTTTAATTTCATTCATAAAGTTGCTCCTAATTTTTGCTCTAATTCTTTAATTTTTTCATTTGCTTTTTTTAGCTCTTTTTTTACTTCTTTTTTTTCAGAACTTCTCTTTTTACAAGTCTCTAGATATCTATCTCTAGACATTGTTACAATATCTAGTTCTCGTTGTAATCTGTGATTTTCAATTAGTAAATCATTGTATTGCTTGTCCTCATCTCGTTGCTCTTTAATCACATCACGATTAAAGAATAAATCAAAGCAATCTACTATCCTAGCCCACACTCTTATTCCCTCCTACCATTCAATTTGACAATTCACTCACAATCGTATATAATTGCAAGTGAATTTTATGTTTATTAAAATTTTTGTTTTGATTCATTCATTGCCGTGAGTGAATCTTTTTTTGTTTTAAATATTCTGTCAAATAACTTGTCATTACTATCTTTTTGAGACTCACAAATTATCTTATAAAATTTACTGTTGTCCTTTTCTTCTTCCAACTCTTCTTTCAATTGATAGTTCTCATCTTTCAAATCTTCAATTATTCGCTTTAATTTTTCAATTTCATTGTCTTTTCCTTCTTGCATTGCTTCGTGTGTTTCATAATCTACCGATAAACATTCTCCTGTCTCATTATCAAATCTCATCTTCTACCTCCACACACCAATCATCTGTTATACGAAAGCCTAATTCATTACATTCTTCAATAGTTTTTCCATCGCAATCTTCTATCCAGCTACTTTTTATTGCTTTTTCTTTCATGTTTTCAATAAATTTTTCTTTACTAAATACTTTTTTCACTTTCCTCATTCCTTTCTACATACACATTGATCCATATAATGTGATTCCTAATACCATTGCTATAAATAGAATCATCATCTTACTTTTTAATATTTCTTTCATATTATTTTTCCTCCTTAAAATCCACAATCTTTTCTTATCATTTTTGTTAATGCTAATTTAGTACGACAATCTGGAATATACATATTTTTTTCTTTCATTTCTTCCCTCTTTTTTTCAATATATTCCAAGGCTTTTGCATATGACATGCTTGGTATTAATACTTGTAAATCATAAGCAGATATATATAACTGATCTAATATTTCCTCTTTTGCTTTTTTCATAGTTTAAAACCTCCTTTGTCTTTGGTTAGATTTGATAGTTGCTTCCAGACAACTATTTTTATTGAATTTTGTTTCCTTTCAAGTTATAATTTTTATTGAAAGGAGATGTTTGATTTGAGTTATACTGAAATTATGAATATCATTGAACTAATCAATAGTGAATTAAATAAAAATACTAATAATTTATCAATTGAAGTAATATGCTATATTGAAACTTCTAATCATTTATATAATGGATATTATCATTCAATAAAAAATGGTATTATTGCATTGACTAATTCACATTTATTAGATTCAAAAGATAATCCTATAGAGCTTACCGAAACATATATACAATTAGATAAAGATAATATTGTTTCATTTAGCTATAAAATAATTTCTCATAATATTTTTTAACTTGAGTGTATTTATACACTCTTTTTTTCAAACTCAACTTTTATTGATTTCACATTTTCTGTTTCTAAAAATTTTAAAAGATTTATTAGTGCTTCTGAATTTGTTGTTAATATTGCATTATATTCTTCACTAATTTGCTCTCCATATTTACCAGTTGCCGTAAAAAAGATTCTACTTTCTTCATTTAATAATTTTCTCGTGTCTCTAAAAATTGTACACATGTCAATTTTGTAATTCATATTTCCTCTCCTATTCTTTTTGCTATTCAAATAGTTCTTCAATTAAATATTTCTTTGATGTTTTCTTTTCTCCATATGTTATACTAAATAACTAAGGAGGTGAATTTTATGTATCATTATACATTCGGACCTGGAACTTGCAATAATATAAAAACTCCAAAGGTCAATAGTCTTGATGAAATTAAGAAAAGTATTAACCAAACTATCGATTGTATCAAAACACATTTAGAATATCCTAACGGATTAATTCTTGATACAGAAGTTTGGGCAGACAAAATTGAGTATACTTCTAACAAAAGGATCATTATGTTAGAAGATGGCACTCTTGGCTTTGAAGATTAAATGGATTAGACTTTTGTCTAGTCTATTTTTATTGTCATTTGTCCATTCTCAATTATCAAAGTACTTTTTCCTAATTTAGTTTCGATTTTAAATTGATTATTCATACATTCTCCTATTCTGAATTTATAATTGTATTGGCATCTATATTTAAAGCACCAATTATTAAAATAAATTCTTCTACATTCAATTTCCTTTTTCCATTTAAAATAGTACTCAATACATTTGATGGAATTTTTGTTTTTTCTGAAATATACTCTTGCTTAATTCCGTGATTATTTATATAATCTCGTAATTTTTCATATACCATTCATATTCTCCTTCCTTTATTCCAGTTTTACTGGAACTGTACTCATTATATTCCTGTTATACTGAAATGTCAATAACTTTTTTGAAAAAAAATTCAGTTTTTCTGAAAAATTATATTTACTATTTTTTAAATGTGTGTTATCCTTTTAATGAAATGAGGTGAAAAATATGCCATTAGGAGAAAATATAAAAAAGGCAAGAATTTTAAAAGGAATGAAGCAAACAGACTTAGCAGAAGCATTAAAAGAAAAAGATATTAAAGTTGGTAATACTTCTGTTTCAAACTGGGAAAATGGCATAAATAAGCCTGACCCTGATACAATTAGTGCTATTTGTGAAATCCTTGATGTAGATGCCAATTTTTTATTAGATTTTAATAAAGAAGCTTTACAAGAGCCTAATAATGAAATTGATAATTTGTTATTTAGTAAAGCTAAAGATTTATCTAATGAAGATAAAATAGCTGTAATGAGTGTCATAGATGCTATAAAAAGAAAAATAGATAATGAAGATAACTAAGTACAGCAGTATCGTACTTATATAAAAGAATGGAGAGGTGTTGTTGTATGTTACAATCTTTGTTATTAGGGGAAGTATCTCAAAATGATTATTTAAGTATGAATGAAATAACTTTAATATACAAGAAGTTACCAAAAAAAGTTTATGGATTTGTTTTTAAATACAAAACTAGAAATGTTATAACAATAAACCAAAATATATCAGAGCAAAAGAAAAAAATGACTATTCTACATGAATTTGCTCATTTAGAATTAAGTCATTTGGATAAAAAAAGATATCTGCTAGAGTTCAAAATAGAAGAATTTGATGATGAAGCAATCAATAAAACTTTAATTCTAAATAGTATTTCAATAGCTATTATATATCTTTTGATTTCTATTGCCATATATGAAAAAAATGCTGTTGTTAACTTTGTTCCTGCACTTTTTTACTATTATATTAACAAAGCAATCTTTTTAAATAAGAATTTACATTTAAAATCATATAATAAAAACAAAAAAGTAGAAAAAAAGAATATACAAAAAGCAAATAATATTTTTTCAATTACATTAACTATTTTATTATTACTTTCAATATCATTAAATATATTTCAATTTTTAAATCCTAAAATTAAAATTAAAATGAAAGAAAAAATTATTAAAGAAAAATTAAATTATAGAGTTAATAATGATGGAACAGTTGATATTGAAGATAACAATTCAATAATAGGATACGTTACAGTGAATAGTTCTCAAATTTTAAAATTAAAACAAAAAATAAATTTTTATGATGAAAATATCGTATTTGTTTTAGATGGATATGGAAATTACTATTATAATTATGACTGTGTGCAAGAAGTTACAAATGGCAAACAATATAGCTATTTAGCATTTAATAAGCAAGCTGCAATCAGTCAAGGCTATCAAGAATTTAATTGCAACTAATAAAAACTATTTAAAAAAGAGCTAGTGCTACCAACACTAACTCAAACCCAACAAGGGTGTACAATTAAAATTTTCTAACCAAAGACAAATTCTTTTTTGTACGCTCTTATTGTACCAAAAATGAGGAAAAAATACAATAAGAGGAGGAATTAAAATGGCAGTATATAATGAAAAAGATAAATTAAAATGGACTAAAGATGGCAGACATTGGTATTTTAGAAAAAGTTATAGAGATTTAAAAGGAAATATCAAATACTATCGCTCTAAAATGTTTTTAACTAGAGAAGAAGCAGAAAAAGAAGAATTATCATTCAAAACCAAACATGAAAACCTTTCATCAATAAAATTCAGTGTAGTTGCAAATGATTATTTTAAAGAAATATATAAAATTAAAAAAGAATCTACAGTATATTCTTACGAACATGCGTATAAAACTAATATAGAGCCATATTTTGAAAGTTTTAATATAAGTGATATAACAACACAACATATTAACTTTTGGAAACTTAAAATGGAAAAAGAGGGGTATAAATTAAACTATTTAAATATTTTATACCAAGTTCTAAAATTTATATTTGATTTTGCCATGAAAAATTATCAATTAGAAAAAAATGTGGTTTCTATCTCTGGGAGATTTCAAGCAAAGAATGATGAAGTTATAAAAGATAATGAAAAATTAAGATACATAACATTTGAACAATTTACTAATTTCATATCTGTCATTGATGATATAACTTGGAAAACATTTTTTACATTTCTTTATTACACAGGTATGCGGAAAGGCGAAGTACAAGCACTTACTTGGAATGATATTGATTTTATCAACGATGAAGTAATTGTTGATAAAACATTATCTATTAAAACAAGAGATTCTTATAAGATTACTTCAACTAAAAATTGCATCAATAGAAAAATAAAAATAAATAAAACATTAAAAAATCAAATAATTAAGTATAAAGAATATGTACAACAGTATTCAGATTTTAAAGAAACATGGTTTGTTTTTGGTTGTAGCAGATTTATGCCACATACAACAATAGATAGAAAAAAACATTACTATTTTAATTTATCTGGTGTTTCTGAAATAACTATTCATGAGTTTAGACATTCTCATGTATCATTATTAGTAAATGAATATATAAAAAGAAGTAATGAAAATAATGTAAAAGTTGATAGCACAAAATTCTTTATAATGATGAGTAATCGCATGGGACATACAATAGAAGTTATGCAAAGAACTTATATGCACCTCTTCCCTACTATTCAAAATGAAATTGTAGATTTATTAGATAATCTTTAGAATAACATTATAACTATTGTCCTAAAATTGTCGTAAAAATATTAAAACCCTTGAAATTCAAGGGTTATTTTCATCTGGTGTCCATAATGAGATTCGAACTCATGACCTTTTCCTTCGGAGGGAAACACT
>CAYYCR010000079.1:0-5822 GCA_964470385.1 uncultured Muribaculaceae bacterium
GTTCTTTTTTGCCACGAAAAACACCTCCTATATTTTTTTCGCGAGTGGTCTTAATGATATCCGCATGTTTAATCTCCCACTTAACTATCTATATGAATAAATCAATATAGCCATTTTATAATAACATATTTTTGATTTTTTGTAAACTAGACTTTTTCAATTTGTGTAAGCATTACTTCCACAACTGTTTCTTGTCCAAATAAATCAATGATTACTTCTAGTTCACCCGTTTCTGGATTCACCGTTTTTATTTTTCCATACATATTATCAAATGGTCCTCCAAGGATTTTAACACTATCTCCAACATTTAAACCATTTTCAATTTCGATTCTACTCATACCCATGGTACTTAAGATATTATCCACTTCATTTGGAGTTAGTGGAAATGGTTTTGCCCCTTTTCCAGATGAACCGATAAATCCTGTTACTCCCGGAGTGTTTCTAACGACAAACCAAGCTTCATCAGTCATTATCATTTCTACTAGAATATATCCTGGAAACATTTTTTTTATTTTTTCTTTGGATACACCATTACTATCTTCTTCTATCACTTTATGTTCAGGTACAACGATTCTAAAAATATAATCTTCTAGTCCCATTGAACTTGCACGCATCTCTAATTTTTCTTTTACTTTATTCTCATGTCCAGAGTATGTATTTACAACATACCATTCTTTTTGCATTATTGAAATAAGGTCCTAATTCCTGCAAATATTAAATCTGTTAGTCCAAAAAATAATCCGAATACAAGAATAAATGAGATTGTTGCAATAGAGTAAGTCAACATTTCTTTTTTGTTAGGCCATCTTACTTTGCCCATTTCTTTTTTGACACTAATGAAAAATCGTGCTAATTTTTTCATATCTTCACCTACTTTTTTATTTTATGTTTTTTATCATTAAAAAAACACTTCTTTGTGTCTGATATAATCATATCATAAGAAATGTTTTCTTGTCAATTGTTTTTAATATTTTCTGTTACGGCTCGTAAATGTTCCTCCTAAGGATGGGGCATTTACCATAATTCTTGGATTAAACATATGAGCTTCAAACTCGCTCCAAAATAAATAGTCTACTAAGTAATGTCCGTTTGCTAATGTAAAGTGAGTATGTTGTCCTGTAGAGCAACCATCCCAAGTTTCAATTGTTGGATTTCCCCCCATTGTACCAATCTGAGTATCCATAGTAACCACTTGCTTATCTTTCACTAAAATTTGTCTTAGATGAGCGTACATACTAGTATATTTTTTTCCATTAATGTTATGAATAATATAAACCATATTACCACCACATTTTCCCCTATCTGTATGGCCTACTACTACTCCAGGAGCTGCCGCATAAACAGGCACTGCACTTCCTGATTGTGCCATATCTAATCCACCATGAAAGTCACATTTATAACCTCCGCCAATCCAGTAACAACGATTTCCAAATTCACTAGTAATTTTCCCACTTACTACTGGTCTATAAAAAGCAGTTCCAGGCGGTAATACTTGATTTCTATTCACACATTCCTCAACACTTTCATTATCACGACATTTTAATTTTTCTAAATATTGTATCTGTGTCTTAATTCCAGCGATTTCTTCATCTATTGATTTACTTGCTTTTGATGTTGCTTGTAAGTCTTCCCCTAGTTTTACTTTTTGATTGGCTAATTCAGTTTGCTTATTTTTTAAAGTCTCCTGTTTTTCTGTAATTTCAATTCTTTTTTTCTTATTACTTTCAATTAATTCGTTGTGTTTTTTCATCAGTTCTTCATTATAATTGGAAAGTTGTTCTGTAATGGCCATTCGGTAAATAAAATCAGTAAAATCTTTAGCACCAAAAGCATATTCTAGATACGCTGATTCACCTTGCGATACTTGTAAAAAATTCAGTAGTTCTTTGATTTCTTTGCTTTTGGCTTCTATTTCTTGTTCCGCCTGTGTAATTTCTTCTTGCAATTTAATCATATCATTGCTAAGTTGATTAATAGTATCGGTATTCCTAGTAATTGAATTCGTTATTTCATTAATTTGTTCTTTTGTGAGTTGTTGTTTTTGTTGATTGTCTTTTTGCTCTTTTTCCCAGTTTTCTAATTCTTTTCTATAATCCCCTAACGTTTTTGCTTCTACTTCCATACTTGGAAAAAAAAGCCCTGGTAATACAACTATCATTATCAGTAATATTCCATTTATTTTTTTTATTTGCTTCCATAGTACCTGCATATTACCTCACCTACTCTCTTAATTCTTTCCTAATTTTTTTATAATCGGGACAGTATTTTGAAACCAAAGCCCAAAATTCTTTTGAATGATTGAAATGAATAAAATGAGATAGTTCATGTATAATTACATAATCCAGTTTCGAACTATCATATTCCATCAGTCTACTATTTAAAGTGACTGAATTATCGCGCTTGTTACATACTCCCCATCTTGTCTTCATATTTCTAATTTTTAACTTTGGAACTGGCAATACTTCTTCAAAGTGTTCTTTCCAAAAGAAAAGTCTTTCTTCAAAGATTTTTTTCATTTCTTTTTGATACCATAATTCTAATTTTCTTTGACTTGGTGTAAATATTTTATTTTGAGATATTTCGACTTTCTTCATCCCAGATACCATAATTATATCATAAACTGTTCCTAATATGTAAAATTTTTCTTTTTTCAATTCTTCTTTTTGACATTTTTCAATCATTTTTATTAAAGCTTCCGTATGCTTTTTTAATAATTTTTGAATTTGTTTATCAGTCGTGAAACGATTTGTCGTAACCGAAATCACATTTCCATTTTTTATTCTAATATATGTATTTTTATTATTTTTACGGATAATTTCTACAGGGTATATATTATCTCCTATTTGAAACCCCATAAAGTGGTAATACTCCTGTTTCCATTTAAAAAAGCATGACGATAACATGTTAAGACTGTTTTATTCAGTTCTTTCGCAAAAGTAATGCTTTTGTCTTCCATTTGATATTGACATAAAGAATCTATTTTTTTTAATATAATGGCACTAATAGTATAAGTGTTCAAATCTTCTGGTTTTGGAAATTCCTGCAAGTGTTCTAAATAGCGACCAAAAGCACACCATTTTTCATATTCTTCACTATATTGTTCTGTTCTACGATAGGTAATTTGAAAGAAAAAGGGCAAAAACAAAATAGGTAAAACGGTAAAATATCCTGCTAGTAAATGATATCCTCCTGCTATATTGGCAATCAACAATAAAATACCAAAATTTCGCATTGCTTTTACCATGGTATAACCCTTTTTTTCTTCAAAAAACTGTTTTCCAATCAACTCTCTACGCAATATGTTTTTCCACAAGTCATATTGAAATAAAAATTCACTATCTCCTTTTTTGGTTCCACAGTAATTTGCGAAATCTGTAAGGGTAAAAGTATCATCATCTTTGATGTTTTTTAAAAATTCAAGCACTACTGATTCAGAACGAGCTAATGGAACTGTTCCTTTCACTTCTACAATTTTAAAATAATAATCATTATTTCGAAAACTAAGTTGTAAAGCTCCTTTTTTAATTAATTCTAATAAAACAGAGGTAAATACTTGTGGTTCTATTTTTCGGTACATTAATAAGGATAATTCCCCTGGAGTTAACTCACTTGGCATTTCTTTAAAATATTGTTCTTTTAATTTACTTTGATATGGGGCATAATTGTTTTTATATAAATAAATAATTAAAGCGATTGCTCCAAGATACCAAATTACTAATAAGCTATAAAAAATAATCATCAAAAATTCCATACGATCCACGCTACTTTCATACTTTCATTGTAGCACATTTTTGAAAAAGAAAAAAGACGATTTCTCATCTTTTTAAATAAATAATCCTGCAACAAATAATACTACCATAATTACAACAAAAATTGCCAATAAGAATTTCCAAATATATTTAAGCCATTCTTTATAAGAAATCTCTAGATAACGTAAACCTGCAATTAAAATCATACTAGTAGGTAATAACATCATCATAAATCCATATATTGTTTGGAATACTAATCCTACTGCTTCTAATGTTGTTGCGTCATAATTAGTACTTACTAGTCCTCTTAGTGCATCTAAAAAGTAGGAAAATTCATTATATAATAATCCACCTGCCATAGTTGTGAAAGCGGTTGCAAAGACATTAAAGGTTTTGCTTGTTCCTAAGAAGAAGTTGGTAATTGTATTAAATATAGTACCATTACTTGAACTTATAATAACCGCAAATAATGTACTACAAATGGTTACATAGAAAGCAACCCCAATCATCTTTTTTGCACCTTCTAAGAAACTATCTACGACGTCTTTAAATTTGATACTATAAATCCAACCAATAAGTAAACTTGTGATTACTAAAGTTGCAATCAAATCGTAGTTATTCCAATATCCAAATTGAGAAATTCCACTAAGTAAGTTTTCCATAATTGGATAAGATCCTATTTTGATTTCCATTAAAGATGTATAAATATCTTGGAAGAATGATACTTTAAAGCCATAGAACCAATTATACATAAATAATAGAACAATCAAAAGTGATATGATAGAAATAATAACAAGTGGTAAAGCACTCTTCGTATTTCTAATAGAAGAATCATAGAATGGTATTTCCATATCATTTGATTTTTTCTTTTCTGTTTCTACAATCACTTCTTCTTTCTTAGTTGCTTTTTCACTTTTCTTTTTTGTTTCTTTCTTAGAAGTAGTATTTTCTTTTTTGCTAACTTCTTGTGATTTTGCTAGTTCTTTCTTTGCATTTGTTATTACAAAGAATACTAGTAATATTACTAACATTGCAAATAGTATAATTTTAGTTAGTATTTGATTGTTAACATCTAGACTAAAGAAGTTGTTAATATAACCTGTTACATTAAATCCATAAGTTGATCCAATCATTCCCACTAAAATCGCACCTACTGTTGATACCAATGCTGTTAATTTACTAAGTCCCATTAAAAGAATAATTGTGATTAAAAATGGTACTAATGTAAATAATGGTAAACTAAGTCCACTAATGGATGCAAGTAATGCCAAAGATGTAACAACAATAGCTAAAAAGATTCTTTCTTTTCCTTTCCATTTTTTTGCTATTTTTTCTACTAATGGTGCATATACTCCTGTTTTGTTTAGAACTCCGTAAAGTCCTCCAATTGTCAAGAATACCAATCCATATTGAATAAATGTACCAATTGTCATAAATGGCAAACGGAAAATATCAAATATTCCAATTGGATCAGTTGTTCCTTTGGTAAAGTCACTCCCTGAAAATGTTCCGGTTGGAATAATCCATGTAAGGGCGACTAACACCAAAAAGAATATTCCAAGTGTCTTCAGTAAATTATGTTTTTTCATATTTATTAACCTCCATCATCATTATATCAAAATCATATCATTTGAAAAGGTTTTTCTTTTATTTTCTTTCTTTTTTCATATTTTTTTCACACCATTGACAAATATTTGTCAATTTTTTATAATATTTTTTGTAGTGAAAAGTATAATAAAAGAAAAAATTCATATCTTTTACTAACTAATTTTTTAGAAAGGAATAGATATTTATCTATAAGTAATAATTATGAAATGGACTCAAAAAAGAAATTTATTTCCATATAAGGATAATAATAAACGTTATCATACATTAGATTATTTTTACAAAGAAAAATTTCACTCTAAAATTTTTAAAGTCAGTTTAAATGCTGGTTTTACTTGTCCTAATATTGATGGAACTGTTGGAACTGGAGGATGTATTTATTGTTCTAATTTAGGTAGTGGTGATTTTGCTGGAAATCAAGATTTGGATTTAACCAATCAGTTTTATCAAATTAGAGATATCGTCAGT
>CAYYCR010000079.1:5832-8607 GCA_964470385.1 uncultured Muribaculaceae bacterium
CCTAATAGTAAATATATTGGGTATTTTCAAGCACATACCAATACTTATGCCCCAGTTTCTATATTAAAAGAAAAATATGAAGAAATTTTAAAGTTAGAAAATGTGGTTGGTCTTTCGATTGCAACTAGACCAGATTCTATTACTAACGATTGTCTTGATTATTTAGAAGAACTTTCCAAAAGAACTTTTTTAACAGTTGAGCTAGGTCTTCAAAGTATTCATGAAGAAACATCAAAGTATATTAACAGGTGCCATTCTCTAGAATGTTTTGAAAAAATGGTTTTTGAACTTCGTAAGCGAAATATTAATGTAGTTGTTCATATTATGAACGGGTTACCGAATGAAAGTAAAGAAATGATGTTAGATACCGTTCGCTATTTAAATACATTAGATATCAATGGAATTAAAATTCATATGCTTCATATTTTAAAAAATACGAAATTAGCAAAAATCTATCAAGAAAAACCATTTTCGGTTCTTAGTAAAGAAGAATATGTTGATATTGTCTGCGACCAATTAGAGTTATTACGTCCTGAAATTGTGATTCATAGAATTACTGGTGACCCTAAAAAAGAGGATTTAATTGCTCCAGATTGGCTAATCAAAAAGTTTGATGTTTTAAATTCTATTGATAAAGAGTTAGCGAAAAGAAATACTTACCAGGGATTTCATCTATCTTCTATCAATGAAAGAAAAAGATTGTTTTCTGAATTTTTACATAGTTCTGATTTTGTTTATAGTTTTGACACTTCTTTGGAAACTTTGCAGTTTTTAAGTGAACTAACTCCAAAAGGGATGATTAAGACTCCTACTGAAATTCCGTTTTCTGAATTACAAAATACTGATAAAGGAAAAATTAGTCTGATTTATTGTCATAATCCAAAGTTATTAAATTCTAGTAATATTAATCTTTGGTTATCGCTACTAAATGATAAAGGAATTATCATAATAGAAAGTAACAAATCAAACTCTTTTTATAAAGAAATTGGGAAAGAAATATGTTTTTTAGATACTTATTTTTATATCATCAAAAAGAATTAAGATTCTAATCAGTTTCTTAATTCTGTTTCTTTTTTAGAAAACTTTTAAAAATAAAAGAAATATTTTGACTAAAATAAAACAACTTCGAATCCCGCTATTAAGGGAAAAAAATAGTAAGAAAGTTACTAAAATGATTTTTTTTGGAATGAGATATATTAAATTAATACTCCTCCTACCTTTGCTAAAAATTATTAATTTTTATGAAAATAGCCTATTTTTTTCAAACATCGACAAATTAACTTCCTAGCCTTTATAAAAAAATGATTATGAATAATAGTATCTTTCACATAAATTAGAATTTATAAACTATTAAAACAATATCAAAGCTCCAACAGAAAGTAACATTGTTAAAACATAATATCTTATATAATATAATTCCTCTGGTCTTATAAATTTATCTAAATTTTTTTTTGAAACATAAAAATAAATTTCATCACCTTTATTTAGTTTTGGATTTCCTCCATAGAATTTATCTTCTAAATCATAAATTTTATTTTTATATTCAAAATGGTACCTATTATGTGCACCTTTACTAGCTGAATCTGAATTATAAAAATATTTCTTCTTAGTATTTATAACTATTCCTTTTACTTTTGTATAACTTCCTATTTTTATTATAATTATTATTAATTTCAGTAGACCTGTTCGGCAAGCCTTTATGAATTATTTAGGTTATAAATTCCACACATAATTTGAAGTTTTTCTTCATATCTATTTTGATGATTTCTATAAGTTTCTTTCATAATTCTAAAAATTTTAAGTTCCCTGTTAACGTGCTCAATAGCAATTTTCTTCTGTGATAATTGCTTGTTGAACTCTTTTTCTTCTTCATTTAATGGATGAAATTTACTTTTCTTTTTAGGTATAATTGCCCTTGATAACTCTTTTTGTACTCCTTGGTATCCACTATCAAATTTACCACCAATACCTTTTTCTTCTAAAGATGACAGTATATTACTATCTTTAAGCATTTTATAATCATGAGTTGTTCCTTTAGCATTGTAATAATTGATGATACGTTTTACCCCTTCAACTATAACTATTTGATTTTTGGTTGTATGCCGCTTCTTCTTACCAGAGTAACTTTCTTTTTGATTTTTTATTGGTCTTTCAATTGGCTGCTCTTCAACATCTCCAATAATATTTTCTACTTTTACTCCTTGACTTTCTAATTTTTCGATTTCTGTTTTTATATCTTCTATTTGTAGTCTAGAGTAGTTGCTTAATTTTTCTTCTACCCATTTTATACTATCACAAACTGTTGAGGCTGAAACATCATAGTCAAATCCCATTTGTCTCATTGCTCTATATTCTCTCCAATAAGTTAACGCAAGTACAAATCTACAGCCCACACCAATACCTTTAAAACTTCCTTTAACGTGTGCTTTATTAAATTCAATAGTTAAATAATCAAGTAGTTCAAAAAACACTTCTCTTTTTAGTCCTGTTTGAAGTTTAAATTCTTTTTCATCAGTTATTGCAATTATTTTCTCATATCTTATTTCAATTCTTTTTTTTTACTTTTTCTTCAAACGTTATCTTTTCAACTAGATTTAAAAATTCTTCATCTATTTTTTTATTTTTAGAGTCTATCAATTTGCTTATAGTAAATGCAACTACTAAACCTACAACTATTCCTATTAATATCATTAATGCATATATCATTATTATCACCTATTATTAGGTTACCACATTTCCTTTTATTTTCATAGTATAGCTTGCCGAACAGATCTA
>CAYYCR010000080.1:0-8512 GCA_964470385.1 uncultured Muribaculaceae bacterium
GTTAGTAAGTGCCTTAGCAGGTAGAGAAAATATTTTGAATGCCTATAAGGAAGCCATTCGTCATGAATATCGTTTTTTCTCTTTTGGTGATAGTATGTTTATAAAATAGGTGCTACATGGAAAAAGAAAAAGTATTAGAACAAATTATTGACAATTATTTAAAAAGCCCTTCTTCTTCTATAAAAGAATTAGATTTGGTAGAAGAACTTGCCTTTATTTTTGTAGATAATCAATTTAATTTAAACATTGATGCTCTTTCTTTTAAAGAGTACGTCATTAAGTCTGATACCCTAAATTATGTTCATGATTTTTTGGCATCAATCAATGTAGAGTATGTAAAAGAATTTGATTATGCAATGAAAAATGGTAAAATGGCTTTTATACAAAATAAAAAGAAAAAAAGGGAACAAAATAGTGAATATGAAGTGATTGCTTCTTATCAATTAAAAGATAGTTTTGATCTAGTTCATTATTTCTTTGAATATTGGATGAAAAAAAATGCAATCATTCCTAAAGAATTTAGATATTTTATCGATACCTTTTCGATTTTGGCAGAATTTTTATTTCAGGATTATTTAGAGAGTTTAGAGCTAAAAAGCAAAGAATTGTATTACTCTAAAATGAATCATTTTATTTACACCAATATTTTTACAGTCCATATGATTGTAGAACTAAAATTGATTGAGCTTTATCAGAAACACAATTCTTTAGAGGTTGAAAATTCAGTGACGGAATTAGAAGAAAGTCACATTTCTACAAAAGAATTATTATCGACCAATTGTCAAATTATTATCGATGATATTTTATCGATGAATGGAATTTCTCTTCCTTTTCATAAACGGTATTTATATGGTATTATGTTTGCTAGTTTTATTCATCAAAGAATTTTAGAGAGGCCCACATTGATTCGTTCTTTTTGCTATTTAATTGATAATCCAGAACCAATTAATGTTTATCACTTTATGAATGTAATTGGAATTCCAATCGAAGAAAAAGATGGCATGTGGGTATTAAGCCGGGTAGGATATCAATCATTGAAACAAAGTTTTATAACAGAATTAGAAGATACTTTTATTAAAAATTTTTCTAAAAAGTAGGTGAATTATGGTAATTGTTATTGTAGGCCCAACAGGAGTTGGTAAAACGAAATTGAGTGTGGAATTAGCTAAAAAATTAAATGGAGAAATTATTAATGCGGATAGTACGCAAGTATATATTGATACCTCAATTGCAACAGCTAAAGTAACAGAAGAAGAAAAAGAAAACATTCCTCATCATTTATTTGATATTAAAGAACTATCTGAAGATTATACGGTTTATGATTATCAAAAAGATTGCCGAAAAAAAATAGAAGAAATTATGAAACGTGGAAAAACTCCGATTTTAGTAGGAGGGACAGGCTTATATATCAAAGCAGCTCTCTTTGATTATCAATTTATCGAAACAAAAAATAATGAACAGTATGAGGAAGTGACCACCCCTATCTTATATGAGCGATTATTAAAAATTGATCCCAATACAGTGATTCATGCCAATAACCGAAAAAGAATTATAAGGGCACTTAATCATTTTTATGATACAGGTATAACACCAAGTCAAAAAGAAAAAAATGATACATTACTTTATCCATGTCAATTTATTGGACTTACAATCGAACGGCCCATTTTATATGAGAGAATCAATAAACGTGTTGATGAAATGGTAAAGCAAGGCTTATTAGAAGAAGCAAGGAGTATATATGATTCTAATATAAGAAGCAAAGCCGTAATGACACCAATTGGATACAAGGAATTATTCGATTATTTTGACGGGATTTGTCCATTAGAAGAAGCTTTAGAAAAAATCAAAAAGCATAGTAGAAATTATGCCAAACGACAATATACTTGGTTTCGCCATCAAATTCCGGTGACTTGGTTTAAAGTGGATTTAAATAATTTTGAAAATACCGTTTTTAAAGTATTAGATTTTATAAAAAATATTGACTAAACTTAGTATTATATGATATATGTAAAATAAAGAGAGGTTGATTGAAATGGAACACAAAAAAGGATTTACGTTAATAGAGTTATTAGCTGTTATGGTCATTTTAGCTGCGATTGCTTTAATCACTTTGCCAATTGTAATTAATATTATAAATAAAGTGCAAGGAAGAGTTCGAACTGAAAATGCGAATAGAGTATTGATTTCAGCAAAATATTTTTATGAAGAATCTTTGATTGATCAAGATGTTACCTATCCAGCTGACGGATTAGAATTTGTTTGTAATGGGAAAGTTTGTGAGGCAACCATTGGGCAAACGGAAGATAATGAGGGAGTTGCCATGCTAATTTCAGAAGAACCAACTGTCTATACGTTAAAATTTAGTAGGACAGTTCCAAGTAGTGGTAGCGTTTTAATTTATAGTGATGGTATTATTATTCCCAAAAACATCGCAATTAATTCTCATCTTTGTGTTTATGATGAAGAAAGAAAAGTATTTTTATCTTGCTAAAATGCTTTTTTTTGAATATTTTTTTAAATGATGTACAAAATAGAAATAAGGAAATTGTTTAAATTTTAAAGAAAAAATGACTATTTTTGTAAAAAAAGTCGATTTTTGTCTACTTTTGAAAAAAAATGTTGATTAAAATAGAAAATCTATGTTATACTAAAAATGTAAGATAGAGGAGGGAAGAAAAATGAGAAGTAATAAGAAAGGTTTTACTTTAATTGAGCTATTAGCAGTTATCGTTATTTTAGCAGTTATTGCCTTAATCGCAACACCAATCGTGTTAAGTATTATTACAAAAGCTAGAATTTCAGCAGCACAAGATAGTTTATATGGAGTAATACAAGCAGCTAGAACATCTTATATGGAAACATTACTAGATGGTGAAGGACAAGTTTCATTACCTATGTGGGTTGAGTGTCAAAGTAAAGTATGTACTATTTATGAAGCAACAACAACTGAATCAGGCGGAAAAACTACTTATGCAAAAGGTACAAATACACAAAATGATGTAGATGGAAATCCACATACAGTAAGTTTTAGTGGAACAGCACCTGATGATGATTCTGCATTTGCACTAGACAAAGATGGTAAAGTTGTAGATGTTGCTGATGGTGGTATTCATGTAAATAGTTATTCTTGTTCAATTACAAATGAAAAAGTTTCATGCCATAATTAGTGTTATGTATAACGAAATATATAATATATAAGTAAATTATATTAAGAAAATTAGGAGGAATAAAATGAAAGATAATAAGAAAGGTTTTACATTAATCGAATTATTAGCAGTTATTGTTATTTTAGCAGTTATTGCCTTAATTGCAACACCAATCGTATTAAGTATTATTACGAAAGCTAGAATTTCAGCAGCACAGGATAGTTTATATGGTGTAATACAAGCATCTAGAACAGCATATATGGAGACTTTGCTAGATGATCAACCACTACTTTTGCCAGCTACAGTAAATTGTCAAAAAACAAATGATGCAAATAATGGTTGTACAATCAAAGGAAGCGAAACAGATGCTGTAGCTAAAAAAATTAGTTTTAGTGGAACTGTCCCAGATAGTGGTACTTTTACAATAGATAAAGATGGTAAAGTAGAAAATGCTACTGAAACAGCAAATATTAAAGTAAATAGTTATTCATGTACAATTACAAATGAAAAAGTAAAATGTACAAATTAAAAGGAAACAATTGTTTCTTTTTTCTTGTATTTTTTTAATCACTTTGTTATAATGAAAATAGGAAGTGATTACATGGAAAAAATTAGTGTTGTAATTCCATGCTATAATGAAGAAGAATCCATTCCACTTTTTTATCAAGAGATTTCTAAATTCATAGATAAAATGAAAAAAAAAGTAACTTTTGAACTCATATTTGTAAATGATGGTTCTAAAGATAAAACTTTAGAAGAATTTCGTAAACTAGCTAAGAAAGATAAAAAAGTACGATATGTATCATTTTCAAGAAATTTTGGAAAAGAAGCTGCAATGTTAGCAGGATTAGAATATGCAACAGGAGACTATGTTACAACCATGGATGTAGATTTACAAGATCCTCCATATTTATTAGAAGAAATGTTCAGACTAATCAAAGAAGAGGGATATGATTGTGTCGCAACTAAATCTACTTCGAGAAATGGTTATTCTTTTTTTAGAAAATTTTGTACGAAATGGTATTATCGTATTATTGGTGCGATTTCTAAAACAGAAATGGTAGCAGGAGCTAGAGATTTTAGATTGATGACAAGACAAATGGTGAATGCAATTTTATCTATGAAAGAATATAACCGTTATTCAAAAGGACTATTTAGTTTTGTCGGATTTGATACCAAATGGATTGAATTTGAAAATCAGGAAAGAATAGCAGGGACGACAAAATGGAATTTTTGGAAATTATTTTCCTATGCAATAGATGGAATAACAGCTTTTTCAACAGCACCACTAGTACTTGCGGCTGTAATAGGAATTCTATTTTGTGTTATTGCTTTTATAATGATTGTAGTGATTATTTTAAAAACATTAATTTTGGGAGACCCAGTTAGTGGGTGGCCAAGTTTGGCTTGTATTATTTTTTTAGTAGGAGGAGTTCAATTATTTTGTACAGGTATTATTGGACAATACCTAGCAAAAACTTATTTGGAAACCAAAAATAGACCAGTTTATATTATAAAAGAAACAGAAAAAGATAAGATGTAGTAAATAGCTACATCTTTTTTAAAAGGGGAGTTGTTATGTTGAAATTAAAAATAAAAGAAGATAAAAAAATAGAAAATCATAATGTCATTATTTCATTTGACCATCCAACTCATATTTATATATCATTAAAACGTGGAAATCAAACTTATTTGCCATATGTTAGAAAAGGTGATTATGTATATCAAGAAGAAAAAATCGCAATCAGAAAAAAAGACCATTTTCCACTTTTTTCTAGTATAAGTGGTATCGTAGAATATATTGATCAAAAAGAAATCATCATAAAAAATGATTATAAAAACCGCATTCGAGATTATCAGAATAGAAACCATGAAATATCACAATATACTAAACAAGAAATAGAAAATACTTTATTCCAATTAGGAATTATGAATATTGGTGTTAAAGAAATAGAACCATATCAAAAATTAAACTCTAACCATACTTATAAGTATTTTATTATCAATGCCTTAAGGCAGGAGCCTTATATATCGTTAGAAACCTTTCAATTGAAATTAGAAAAAAAAGCAATCTTTGAATTAATGGAAGCTTTTTTAGATATTTATAATTTTGAACAAATTATAATTGTCGTACCTAAAAATCATTCTCTCTTTTTGAATGATTGGAAACAAAATAATATAGAACATAAAATAAAATTAGTAGAATTAGAAGAGTATTATGGACTAGCTAGTGCCAAAGAACTTATTTGGAAATTAAAAAAAATTACTTATGAAAAAGATCCCATCGAAAAAGGAATTTTAATGTTTAATGTTAGTACGATACTTGCTGTTTATAAAGCTTTAAAAACAAAACATCCACAAACACGTATGTTAGTACAATTTACGGGAGATATGTGGAAAAACAACTGTTATATGGAAGTAAGATTAGGCACTTATATGAAAGAAGTTTTAAAAAAACTAGAATATAAAAGAGCCAAAGAAGTACTCTTTTTAGAGGGTGGATTAATGCAAGGAAAAGCAGAAATTCCCGACAATGTTATAATTGATGTTGAAACTCCCTTTTATAGTGCTTGGAGAACGGTGGAAAAAGTAGATTCTAAAAGTTGTGTTCGTTGTGGAAAATGTGTAGAAGTTTGTCCTATGCATTTAAATCCTGTGTTGGTTATGGAAGCCGTTTCCAAAAAACAGGCGGTAAAAAGATTTAAAGTGGAAAAATGTAATGACTGTGGACTTTGTTCTTACGTTTGTCCCTCTAATATTTCTGTACATCAATTTCTAAAAAAAGCAAAGGAGGATTTAGAGTGAAACAATTTTTATTACAAAAAAATTTATATAAAAATTATCATGATGATAAAACACTTCATTATATGATAGAAACATTAATTGTGATGATTGCTTATCGTATTTTAAAGGATGGAATGTTACCATGTCTACATGGTGCTTCTTTTTTAGAATTATTGCTTCCTATTTTTTTAATTCTTGCTTGTATTTTACTTTCTTATGGAGCTTACTATATCGGAGAACGCTATTTGTCTAAGGATCATTATCAAGAAGAGGAATGCTTAATTGATGGAATTTTACTTGGTTTATTACTTCCCATTCACACTCCAATCTTAATGATTTTGTTAGCCGTTTTTATGACTGTTATTGTTGGTAGATATTTGATTCAAAATCAGTTAATTTTGGTACCTGTACTAATTGGAATTATCAGTACCATTGTAGTATCTATGATACTTCGTTTTTTTGATATTACCAATGAAATATCAATTCGCTTGTTATTTGAATATACAGAACTCATTAATGTGCATGAACTTTCAGCTACTTCTATTTGGTCTGGATTTGTAGGGGACTTTATCTCAAAAACCAGTTCCATATTATGTATGATGGCTTGTTTCTTTTTGATCGGTAAAAAAGCAATTAAATGGAGAATACCAGTGTATTTTGTTGGAAGTTATATTTTATTATTTGTAATTTCTAATTTCTTTATTCCTAGAACTATAATTGAAATTGTAAAAAATCTTGGTGCTGGAAATCTTCTCTTTTTAGCTCTTTTTGTAGCAACCAATCAAAGAAGTACGCCAGTTACTTTTAGTGGACAAATTTTATTTGGTTGTTTGTTAGGTTTATTTACCTATATGGGCTCTTACTTTTTTACTCCCTTTTTATCTATGATATTATCTATTTTATTATTGAATTTGCTTGTTCCTTTATTGGATCAATTTGGAAATTATTATCAATTAAAATATTGCAATTAATTTAAAAGTATGAAATAATTAATTCGGAGGTTTTTTGTATATGAATAAGGAAGAATATAGAGAACATGAAGTAAAAATATTAAATGTAGATGTAGAAAACTTAAAATTGAAATTAGAATCAATTGGTGCTAAAAAAGTATATGATGATGTTCGTGAAATTATAGCCCTTGATACCGAGGAAAGATTGTTTTTATCACAAAAAGATAAATTGATTCGGGTAACAGATGAGGGGAGTATCAAAGTTACTATGCACGTGGATCAAAGTAATCCGAAAATCAAAAAAGCAATTAAGTTTAAAGTGAGTAGGATGAAAGAAGTTTTAGATTTTTTTGAAGAAATGGGATTAAAACCAATTAGTAAGGTAAAAGCTCACAGAACATCTTATGAACTTGGCAAAATAGATTTTGATATTGATGAGTTTCCTAGCATTCCTCCCTTTTTAGAAATAGATCAGGAACATATTGAAGAAGAGGGATATCTTTTAGAATCTTTATTGAAACAATTAGGATTAGAAAATCACGAAATGGTGGTTATGGGTACAGAAGATATTCATAAACTTTATGGAAAAGATTATTTTGAGGAATACGGAGTTGTAGCTAATAAATTGAAATAAAAACAGAATTTGATAATCCTGTTTTTTATTATGCAGCAATATTTTTGCTAACCTTATTTAGTGTTCTTAATTCTCTAGCACTCATTCTAACTGCTTGCCCATTATCTAAAGTTACTTTTTGTAAATTTGGTTTTTGAGCATGTCTAGTAGCTCTTAAAGAATGTGATCTTCTGTTACCAAATAAAGCTTTTTTATTTGTTACTTTTTTTGCCATATCTTTGTCCTCCTTATATATAGTTTTTTTCCTATGCCTTTTCACTTTATCATAATTGTACGTGATTGTCAAATATTTTATGAGTTTTTGGGAAATTTTCCGTTGCATTCTATTATTAACTATGCTATGATTTTATAGATGGAAAAGAAGGGATATTATGAATTTACCAAGTTTAAAAGAAGCAAAAGTAAGAACAGATAAAGAAGTTATGATAAAAACAAATGAATACCATGTTGACGAAACATTAAAAACATTAGGAAAAGGAAAAAAATATTTTGTAAAAACCTATGGATGTCAAATGAATGAACATGATAGTGAGAATATAAAAGCGATTCTAGAAGATATGAGTTTTGAAGAAACTGATACTATGGAAAGTGCTGATTTGATTTTATTAAATACTTGTGCTATTAGAGAAAATGCTCATAATAAAGTATTTGGTATGGTAGGAAGAATCAAACACCTAAAGCAAGATAAACCAAATTTAATTTCAGGCATTTGTGGATGTATGGCTCAAGAAGAAACGATAGTAGAAGAAATTAGACAAAAATATAAATGGCTTGATTTGGTATTTGGAACTCATAATATTCATAGATTGCCACAACTTTTAAAAGAAACAATTGACAAACAAAAACAAGAAATTGAAGTATTTAGTATCGAGGGAGATATTTTTGAAAATGTTCCAGTTAAACGTGATAATAAATACAAGGCTTGGATTAATATCATGTATGGTTGTGATAAATTCTGTACTTATTGTATTGTTCCTTATACAAGAGGAAAACAAAGA
>CAYYCR010000081.1:0-8433 GCA_964470385.1 uncultured Muribaculaceae bacterium
TTAATCTTACATTCGTATCTGTTTTACTTTTTATTGCACACCATTCATTATTATGGATTGCCAAACCTATTTCTCCATTTCTGCTGAGTGTTAAAATACCTCCTTTTGGTTTTGAACCACTATAGGATAATACGTTGGTAACACCCTCTTCAAATGAAAACACTTGATCTACTGGATTATTCTCTTCTAATATGCTCTCTGCATAGTAACCTTTCGCGGCTCCCATAATTCCATAAGCACTATCCTGAAATGCACTTTTTCGCACCTTTGTTAAGATACTTAATACAATTGGAGTTGCTATGAGTGCTATTACAGCTAGTATTACAATAACTGCTAGTAATTCTATTAATGTAAAACCTTTATCTTTTATATTCCTATAATTGTTACTAGCTACTCTTACCATTCTACCTCTCCTATTCACTTTCAGTTCCTAGTTTAAATAATAAACAGACTATTACTTTACCTCTATCTTCATTCTATCACATTGCTATCACTTCTGCAAATGTTATTTTTTTGATTTTCTTCAAAATAAGTAATGCTCATTAATCTAAGTATCCCTTTTTATCAAAATCTAATTATTAATTTTCTGTACTTTTAAAATTTTGAATCACATTCCTAGAAAGATTGGTTACTTCCATAATGAGTTCTATTAGAATTCCCTTTGATAACAACTTACTAGCTGTTTTTAATATTCCTATTTTTTATTACTTTACCAAGCAAATTTCTAACGAAAAAAAGTTGTTATTCTTTCAATATCAGTATAACAACTTTTAAATTATTTTAATTTTACTTTTCCTAAAAATTTGGACAAATTAATATGACTTTGTTAAATTGCCATTAACGTATATATCTGTACGTATTAGAGGATCAACATTTGTCTCACGATTACATTGATAAATCTTTTCAATATATGACTTTGTTGTAACATCAAACTGTTCAATAACAGAATAATAAGTCAATTTATTGTTTTTATAATACTCTACCCTTAATAAAGTTACATTATCATTTGCATAAATAGAAGTAGTTCTATCATAATAAATTGTTGGTATTTCTACCTCTAAAGTATCGTTTGTACTATCCTGATTCTCTATATTTTCACTACTATTTGTATTGTTCAATGGAAAATCAGTTGATGTTGATTCATCTATATTATTATTTTGTTTTTCTAACTTTGAACTGATAATTTCCTGATTATTTGTATTACCATTATTTGGTTTTTCTACCTTTGAACTAATAGTCTCCTGGTTATTTTTATTACCATTATTTGTTTTTTCCACCTTTGAACTAATAGTCTCTTGATTATTTGGATTACCATTATTTGATTTTTCTAACTTTGAACTAATAATTTTCTGATTATTTGTATTACCATTATTTGTTTTTTCTAACTTTGAACTAATAATTTCCTGATTATTTGTATCACTATTATTTGGTTTTTCTAATTTTGAACTAATAATTTCCTGATTATCTGTATTATCATTATATTGAGAATTATTACTTGATTCTTCTTCATCAAATAATAGACTCATATCTTTATTGACATCGTATTTACGTGCATTTTCTACGACTACATCTTTTATATAGTTTCCTTTTATATTAGAATATTGTGATTTTTTAATTGTAGTATGATCATTAGAAAACATAGGTATCATCTTAACTGAAACACTACCAACTGCCGCCACAGTTAAAAACATCATTATTAATTTCTTTTTTAACACATTTCATTCCTCCTAATTACCTTTATTATAACATATTCTTTTCAAATTCCATATAACTATAAACTATATTTTATAGTTTCACACAATTATGATTAATCAGCCACTTTACTTAAACACGATAAAGCTTAATTTAAATTCTAAAAATATGACACTCGAACTTATTTTTTATGAAAAAAATACTTTACTATTATACTTCTATCATTTTAGAAAAAACAATTTTTCTATCTACTCATTTCAATACTTCTTTTTCATTGTATATGCAGGTTCATTTATTGACAACTGAATTTCATCTTTTTGCATTATAAATCCCATTTTTTGTAATCTCTTCAATTGTGCTTTTGTTACTTTTACTTTTCCTTTCTGAATAGCAAGTATAGTATCTCCTAAAATTGCCCCACCATAAGTTGGTTCATATAAATAAGGTAGCCTCTCTGTTAATTGATAAAATTCTTCTATTTGTTTTATCATTTTTTGGCTTTTTGGATCTTTAACTTCACCAGAATAGCCAATTGCAATCAATCTTTTCATTTGCTCCTCTGTTATTCTAGTAGTCCCCTCATGAATGCTTGTTAAAAACCTTCCAATTTTGACCCCATCAGTTGATGTTTCATCTCTTTTAGGTAACCTATGATGTTCCCTATAAAAATCCTCTATTTTACATAACTTTTCTTCCTTTTGTACTTCAATACTTTTTACTTCTGTTTCAAATCCAAGACTCTGTAGTCTACTCATATGTTCTTCTGATAATTTTGTATTCCCATTTTTCACACTACCCAAAAAGTGTCCTATAGCAATTCCATCTTCTGTTTTAACCGATTTCGTTGGAAGTTTTTTATGAATCTCATAAAATTTTTCAATTTCATTTATTTTATTTTCCTTTTTTTCTTCTTTTGTAAAATAAAAACCAATTTTTCTAAGTCTTTCTTTTTGTTCTTCTGTCAAACTTGTATTTCCTCTTTTGATGTTACCTAAAAAATTATAGATATCATGCCCCTCAAAAATAATTTCTCCTGGTTGTGGAAAGCGTTTATGAACAGCATAAAAATCTTCTACTAATTCAATTTTCATATCACTTTTTGTTTTTCGCAATTCAAAAGTAAACCCTAACTTTAATAATCGATCCAATTGTTCTTGATTAACATGAACTTTTCCGAAACGAATATTATTTAAAAATAGACCAATCGGTACATTTCTCCATATTTCTTTTTGTTTTGGTAGTCTTCCATACTCTTTATAAAATTCTTCCACTAACTGTATTATTTTATCTTTTTTCTTTTTCCCTAATTGTATCATTTTTATCACCCATTTTTTCTTCTACTAAAGCTACTAAATTTCTCTTAACTTCCTATACTTATTTATATTCATTCTTCTCTTTTTTGATAAATATATTTCAAAATAGTAAACTTTAATTTTTCTTTTTAAAAAACAATGGTCCTTATTTTAGCACATTTCTACTTTTTGTCAAATTGAAAAATAAGCATTTGCACAACAAAATCCTAATAGATAAAAAAAAAGCACCCAATTCAACAATGAATTAAGGTGTAAACCATTTATGGGTAACACTCAACACTTTGGAATATTGAATGTTCCATTTTTATTTTATGCAAGTTTCCCATGCATATATATGATAACATGAAAACGATTTTTTGACAAGTCGTTTTTTGCTACCAATCATATAGTTGTAGTAACTGTTTACATCCTATAAAAGCCCATAAATAAAGGTTAAAATAACCATTGCTTTCTAAAATATTATAAAAATAGCTCTTTTTAAGATATGAATAGTTCTCTAATATATAATGGTGTCAAGTTGGACATAAAGATAAAAAAAGAAACAATAATGTTTCTTATTTCACTGATTTAATCATATATACAAACATCGTATTATCTGCGTTATTCGTTGCGTATCCATTATATTCTTTGCTCAAATTTCCAAGTGCTTCTAATTTATTACCATAATATTTGGCCTTTTTAGAATATTCATATAGTGGATTGATTCCCTCTTTATTAAAAGTAGAAATTCCATTAGAAAGTGTTACAATTCCCTCATTTAATTGACTACTTCCTTGTGCTACTAAAACAGCCCCATTTGATAACTCACTGATTCCATTTTCTAAAGCAATTAATCCATTGGAAAGGGTTTCACTTCCACTTTGTAATTGTCCTAAAGCCCCCTCTAACGTAGTCATTAGCGTATTTACACTTTCTAAAATTTCAGTTAAAGAAGTAATCGTTTTATCAATCGCATTATTATTGAATGCTAATAAAGAAACAAGTTCATATGTTGTTTTCGCATTTAGTAAAGATTCTTCTGTTCCTGTATAATTTTGTAACTGATTTCCATCATAAAAGGCTTTTAAAGTATCATAATCCATACCCGCTTTTCCTAGTAAAGTAGTAATCGCCTTGGTATTGGCTATTTTAAGTTCATTTAAAGAAGCAATAGAACCTGTTACATTTTTATTTTGCAAACTAGACTTTACTTGAGCAAGTGCTAGAATGGTATCAGACAATCCCTGTTTTAAAGTAAGAGAGCCATTTTTTAACTGCGTAACAGAATTGAGTGCTAGCTTTAAATTGTTACTAAGTTCATTGGTACCATTTAATAAACTTAGACTACCACTTTCTAATTGTTTAGCTCCTTCTTCTATTTGATTCATACTTGTTTGTAATTGTTCCACATTAGAAGTAAGACTATCCATTTTTTTAAATACTTTTAAATCTTTCTCTTCTAATATTTTTGGAGTTGCTACCATATAGATATTTCCAAGAGTAAATTTTGTTGTATCATAAGAAACTGTTATCGTATTTAAACTTTTCAATTCTTCTATATTTAAACTCTCATATAATCCAGGAGTTGCAATTCCAATCACCATACTTCTAGAACCACTATCCACCCATTTTCCATTGATTACTTCGATATTACTATTATATCGATTATCTAGTATCATTCCAGAAGTTACTACAAATGGTGTATAAATATATTCTTCTTTTCCACCAACGGTAACTTTATTTTTTTGCTTGTTTTGAAATTGAAAAACCATTTTTA
The DNA here is from genome assembly GCA_964470385.1 of uncultured Muribaculaceae bacterium. GTDB lineage: Bacteria > Bacillota_I > Bacilli_A > RF39 > UBA660 > MGBC102946. Next base: position 4,762 of record CAYYCR010000081.1, read on the forward strand.
CATTTCCTTTTTTCCCTAACATCTCTTTTGGTTTCTTTTTTTCTCCATTTAAATAATATTCAATTTCTACCTCAATTGGTTGTTCTTTTTCGATTTTTCCACGATAGAAAATATCTTTTCCATTCGCATCCCAAATTAATTGATTTTGATTTAACTCAAATTTTTCTAATCCATTGATATTTAAAATCTCTTTTAATTCTGTTTCATCTTCAAAAGTTTTCTCTTTTTTAATAAATAAGTGGTTGGTTACACTCGAATTGGTAATATGTCCAAATTCATCTAAGTTCGTATAAATTGTTTCATTTTTGGTAAGTGCGAATGCACGCATTGGACTCGCTAATAAAATTCCTGTTAGTCCAACAATAACATATTGATTCCATTTTTTCATATTATTTAGCCTCCTTCATATTTTTGGTTGTTTTGATAACCAATTTATCAAATAATAATAACAAGGTTGGTAACAGTAGCATTACTACAAGCATACTAATGATTGCCCCTCTTGAAAGAAGATTACAAATAGATCCTATCATATCTATTTTAGAATACATAGCTACTCCAAATGTAGCGGCAAAAAAGCAAAGAGCTGAAACTAGTATCGATGGTACAGTTGTCTCAAGTGTTGTTTTCATCGCTTCTTTTTTCTTCTTTTTCTTTCTTTCTTCTAAATATTTTGTCGACATTAAAATCGCATAATCAATTGTAGCTCCTAGTTGAATCGTTCCTACTACAATAGACGCAATGAATGGAAGTGTTGTTCCACTATAATAAGCAATCGCCATATTTAGAAAAATCGCAAATTCAATCGAACAAATTAAAATAAATGGTAAACTAATCGATTTTAATACAAATAACATCAATATAAATATGACAATAATAGAAGCATAATTTACCATTTTAAAGTCATGATCAGCTATAGTTGTAAGGTCATTCATAAGAGGTCCTTCCCCTGCTACAATGGCTTTTGAATCGTATTTTTTAACCAAGGTATCTACTTCTTTTATTTGATGTTCTAATTCTTTAGAAGCGACTTCATAAGTAGAATTGATAATCAGTAATTGATAGGTATCATTTTCTATCATTTTAGAAAGTTCTTCTGGTAACATTTCGATAGGTATTCCTAAATCGAGTATAGTTCTAGGTGCGATTACAAAATCAATTCCCTCTATATCTTTCAGATTTTGTACGAGTTCTTCTCTTTTTCCAGCATCGATATTTTTATCTATCAAAATGAGTTCTGGAGAAACAATATTGAATGTCTCTTTTAAATGATTGTTCGCTAGTGTACTTGCCAAATCCGCAGGGAGTGATTTATCTAATTTGTAATACACTTCTACTTTGTTATTTCCTATCATCGCTGGAATGAATAAAAGCAAGAATAAAATAACAATAATGACATTATGTTGAATGACAAATTGTTGGATTTTTTTTAGTTTTGGTAAATACACTTTATGTTTGGTTTTCTCTATGGCCTTATCGAAAACAAGTAAAAGTGCTGGGAAAAGAATCAAAACAGAAATCAGTCCACATAACACTCCCTTGGCCATAACAATACCAATGTCCATTCCTAGTGTTAAGTCCATGAAACATAGGGCTAAAAATCCAGCTATGGTTGTAAGAGAAGAGCCAAATACAGATTTGAATGTATCTACAATTGCTATTTGCATTGCTTTCTTTTTATCTTTTTCGGTTATTTTTGACTGTTCATATTTATGGTATAGAAAAATCGAAAAATCCATGGTAACTCCTAATTGTAAAACGGCTGTTATCGCTTTGGTTATATAGGAAATTTGCCCTAACATAATATTTGTTCCCATATTATAAAGGATTGCTACTCCAATGTTGCCAAGTAGAAAAATAGGCACTAAATAAGAATCGGTTGCAAATATTAATACGATAAAACATAAAAGAACTGATATCACAATATAAGCAAGTACTTCTTCACTAGAAAGATCTCTCGTATCTAGTACCATAGCTGTCATGCCACTTACCTTGGTAGCATCATCTACGACTTCCCTTAGTTGTTTTACTGACTCCATAGTAAGTTCTTCTGACGTAGATCCACTAAAGGTTACTAAAATAATCGTTTCATCATCTTTGTAGATTTTATCTACGATTTCTTCTGGTACCATTTCAATTGGTATCGATATATCCGTAAGATCAGCAATACTAAAGGCTTGTTCTACCCCCTCTATGGTTTTTATTTTTTCTTCTAATTTTAATAAATCGTAATTAGACATATTATCTACCATGACAAAAGAAAAAGCTCCAATTTTAAATTCTTCGGTTAATATTTGTTCTCCTTTGATGGTTTCGTTGTCTTTTGGCAGGTATGATAAAATATCATAATTTACTTTTGTATGATAGTATCCTAATGTTGCTGGTATCAATAAAAGAAAAGAAATTACCACAATTAAAATACTATTGTTTGTTATCAATTTTGAAAATTTCTTCATTTTATCCCTCCGTCGCTATGTATTTTATTACTTTCTTTAAAAAAAATGAGCAACATAAAATATGAATTGTTTTTTATCCAACATTTTTTATAAAATTGTTCGCTAAATAAACAACAAATGGATAGTTAACTTTACTTTTGTCGGAATTAGAATATAATAGTTACAGGTGATTGAAATGAAAGAAAAAAATGATTTAAGAATTGTAAAAACAAAAAAGAATTTATATGAATCCTTACTATACCTATTAAAAGAAAAGACTTTTGAAGAAATTAAAGTATCTGATATTTGTGAAAAAGCTCTCATTAATCGTTCTACTTTTTATGCCCACTATACTGATAAATATGAATTGTTTGCTGATTTAATCGATGTTTTAAAAAAATCTTTCGCGGAAGAGTTATCAAAAAACAGTCACATTTCTAGTTCAAAAGAATATTATTTGGAAATGCTTAAAATATTTATGGAACATATGGATAGTAAAAGGGATATTTATAGTGCGATTATGGTTCATAATCGAAATAGTGTCATCATTGATATGGTATATGACACTCTAAATGAAGATATTAAAAAAAGAATTGAAACAGAAAATAAAAATATTCCAAGTGATATTATTGCCAAGTTTTATTTAGGGGCGGTTTTTAATGTTGGGACAGAATGGATAAGAAATCACAGTCACTATTCCAAACAAGATATTTTAAATTATTTAGAAATTTTAATTCCAGATAATTTATAGGTTTTAATTATATGAGTATGCAAAGTTTCATAAAAGAGCCACAGGAATCCAATTTTTGTATTCTAATAATTTAGAAAAATATTTTTTAAATTTAGGAAAATCAACTTAATTACATCATCTATCAATTACATTTATCCATAACTGGGTTTTATTTTATTTAGATAAAGTAATGTCAATAATTAAGAAAAAAACGGTATAATCTAATTATCAAAGTTATGCAGAAATAGTAATCCGTTGAAATGGAGGAATAGTTGTGAAAAAAAATTTTTACTATCATAATATATAGTTTTTTAATGTTGGGATTAACAGGTTGTGGAAAATCATTGAATACAATATTAGTAAAATAAATATATACTAGAAAGTCATAAATGATTATTAACCTTTAAATTATAAACAAAATTTTACTATGAATTATAATATGAACAATACTCCAGGTAAATCTAGATAAAAAATTCAATTTTGACAAAAACAAAAACATATGCTATTATG
>CAYYCR010000082.1:0-8389 GCA_964470385.1 uncultured Muribaculaceae bacterium
AAATGACATTTGAACAAGCAACATCAGCAATCAAAAATCATGCTCGGAGGAGAGGAATTGAGATTGGTGAAAAAAAGGGAGAAAAAAAAGGAATTAAAATCGGTGAAAAACAAGGAATTAAAATCGGCGAAAAACAGGGTGAAAAAAGAGGAATTTTAAAAACAGCCATTTCTATGTTACGAGAGGGAATTGATATATCAACGATTACAAAAATTACAGGATTAACAGAAAAACAAATAAGAAAATATCAAAAAAATCTTAGCATACAAAACTAAGATTTTTTAACCTAATTCACTAAGAAACCCTCACACTTCTATAAGCAATAGAAGTATATCATTGATTTAAGGATTTCATAATTTTAATGATATCCTCATGAAACACTAAATTAGCAAATGTATCATAAATAGTCTCATCACGATTCATAATTACAAATCGATTCCCATTATAATAAGAAAGCAAACTAGCAGCCGGATTTACAATCAATGAGGAACCAATTACAATCACCATATCGGCACGTAAAATTGCAAAAATAGATTCATTTAATACATCTCCATCTAATGCCTCCTCATAAAGTACTACATTAGGGCGAATTAAACCTTTACATTCACAAATAGGCAGTTCCCTTTTTAAAACATCTTTTGTATATGTTTTCCCACATTTCATACAATAATAATCATGAATATTGCCATGTAATTCTAAGACTTTCTTACTCCCTGCTTGCTCATGTAAAGAATCTATATTTTGAGTAATGACTGTCACATCATGATTTTGTTCTAATTTTTTTATCCAAAGATGAGCCAAATTAGGTTTGGCTTCAGGATAAAGCATATCACTTTTTAAAAATTGATAAAATGATTCTGGATGGGCCACAAAAAAATGATGACTTAGTATTTCTTCTGGTGAAATACTCATCTTTTTTTTATATAAACCATTTGAACTTCTAAAATCGGGTATTCCTGATGGTGTAGAGATTCCAGCACCAGTAAACACTACAATTTTTTTAGATTCTTTGATCCATTCTAATAATTTTTTAATTTTTTCTTGATAACTCACCTTTTATCACCCTCTTTATTTCTTCTACAGATTCATCAAACAATTGATATCTTAGTGAATTTATTCCTAATTCATAATAAGAGTTGATATCTTCTATCACCCTTGGATTTCGATTATAAATTTTCATGAATTCTTTTTCCTCTTCAATTGGATAAAGATTTGAATAGCGATCTTTTAAATATCCAATCTTATCTATTACATAGAATTGTTTCAATAAATGAAATTTACTAATCATCACTTCTTCTCTACCGTAAACAATCATTTCTAAATTAGGATGTGCATGATATCGTTTTTTATAAGCATCAATTAATAATTTTACCTGTCTTTTATCTAATTCATAGGAAAGCGTTACTTTTTTTGCTCCCTTTGCTATTAAGAAAGCTACAGTATAAGAATTTACAACATTCAAAGACCAATCTGTAAATACCTGTGGATAAATAGAAAAAGATCCTAATTCTCCTACCAATACCAATTCATTTTTCATGTGAATATGGTGTAAAACTCGTGGAATTTTTTGAATTACTTTTGGATTATGCTGATATTTCTGAAAAAGAGACTCTTTTTCCACATAAATATAATCAAATCCTTGTTTTTCCACACATTGATATTGTTCTTCATTCCTAATAAGAACTGTTTTTCCTTTTTCCACAGGAAAATTTGAAACAACCCTATGGTAACTACATTTTTGATAAGGATAATGATAACAACGTTTTTGATTCAATTCCTCAATTGCTTTTCTTCGTAGTTCATTTAATTCTTTAATAGGAATAAAAATAGATTCATCTATTTCTAAAGTTTTATTTCCTACTCTATAAACAGAATCACCAAATCGACAAATTTGTTCCTGGATACGCTGCTTTGATGTTTCTGTTTTTAATGCTTTTTCTACTTTATGAAAACCCGTCACCACAACTTTATTTTTTCCATCTTCCAATGTCAATAATGGAAAGTGACCGATTTTGAGTATTAATGATAACGTAATAGCAACTTTTCTTTTTTTTTCTTTTAAAGCTTGTTCTATTTTATCCAATTGTTCTTTATCGGTTGTCTTTACTACAATATCCCCTTTTGATACTGTTTCTTTATAAGGAAGTTCTATGACACCTTTTAAAACTTTCATTTGCTGCACTTTATTTTTTATTATTTTTGTAACAATCATACCTGAATCTTTTTTTCCAATAATCCGAATCCCATCACCATTTTGCAATTTTTCCCATAATTTTATAGTCACCATTCCTTTTTGATAAGACACTACTTTTCCAATTGGAATGCCCATATGGTTTGGCCTTTTTTGATTCATAAGATTTTGTTCTTCTTCATGAAATAAAAATCCTTTGGTAAATTCACGATTGAATATTTTTTTTAATTCTAAAATATCTTCCTTTGTAATTTCGATTCGTTTTTCTTTACAATATTGGTCAATCGCTTTACGATACAAACGAACTACTAAATAGACATATTCTGGACGTTTCATTCGCCCTTCAATTTTAAAACTGTCTACCCCTGCTTCTATTAATTCTCCCAAGTACTCTAGGGTATTTAAATCTTTTGTACTAAGTAAATACGCATCCTCATTTACCTTTTTATATATTCCATTTTCTTTTACAACAAGATCATATTTTTGTCTACAGCTTCCTGCACAAGATCCTCTATTTCCACTTCTTCCACCAATTAAACTTGACATAAGACATTGTCCAGAGTAACTAATACATAATGCCCCATGAACAAATATTTCAATTTCCAATTTCGTTTTATTTTTAATTTCTAGAATCGTATCAATATCGGTTTCCCGTGCTAAAACAGCCCTTTTTACTCCTAAATCTTCTACAAATTTTACTCCTTCTAGATTATGAATATGCATTTGAGTAGAAGCATGAACTTCTAGTAATGGATAAGTACTTCTTACCAAATCTAACATTCCTAAATCCTGAATAATCACGGCATCTACATCCGCTTTATATAAAAAATCAATATAATTCATGAATGTTTCCACTTCGTCTTCATAAATTAGTGTATTTACAGTAACATAAATCTTAACTCCATACAGATGTACATATAACACGGCTTCTTTTATTTCTTCATCTGAAAAGTTTCCTGCAAAGCTTCTAGCACCAAATTGATATCCTCCCAAATAAACAGCATCACACCCTGCTTCTATCGCTGCTTTTAGGCTTTCCATATTTCCTGCTGGAGCTAAAAGTTCTGGTTTTTTCATATAATCACTTCCTAGTACCTCTATTATAGAAAAGATTTTTGTATAAAACAAGAAAAAAGGAACAGAATTTTATTTTAGAGAAATCCATTTTAAATATTGCTCGAATTCTTTATCATTTGGATTTACCTGTAATACAAATAAAATTTTTCCTTTTAATGATTGAATATACTCTTTCTCTTCGATTTCAATTTGCTTATTTTCTAAATGTTTTTTTACTCCAAATTTTTGACAATAATATATTGTTTTTCGTAGTTCTTTTCTATATTTTCGTGGGACTTGTAAATGTTCATTTACAACAATTCCAGTGACAATTTGTCGATTTTGACTCGTTAATAATCGTGTTTTTTTGGTATTTAACCGAAATCCGAATTGATTTAATTGTTGTTTTATAAACATAATTATCTCTTGTTTTTCAAATGTACCAGAAAATGTTAAATCATCTGAGTATCTGGTATAAACAATATTTCTTTCTTTACACCACGTTCCTACTATTTCATCAAATTCTTTTAAAATAATATTGGAAATCATTGGAGACGTAGGTGCTCCTTGAGGAAGTTTTCCATGATAACAACAGAGTACGGTAAGAAGTGTAGAAATCGCTTCTGGAAAGTATTCTTCTTTAAACACATTCTTTTTTACTTGTTCAAAAGTAATATGATTGAAAAAATCTTTTATATCAAGTTTTAAAATCATGGGTTGCTTTAAATGAGGTCTCGCATTGGATACCATATTTTCCCCTTTTCGATACGATGTCACATAAGTAGAAATATTGATTCCGTATAAAATATGATGTAGTATATTTTTTTGAATTGTTTTTAATAGGTAATCTGGAACGAGTAATTTTCTTTTGGTTCCATCTTTTTTTGGAATTTCCAAATATTCATAATGTTTATCTATATGATTACTGACACTATATAATGTCGTAAGTGGTTTCTTTTCTATTAATTGGAGAGATAATAGAAATTCTATTTCTTGCTCTTTGGTACAATAGATTAAATATTTATTATTTGCCATAATATCTCCTCCAAGAAAAAAGTAAAAAGCACAATACAAAATGATTTTCATATATGGAGATGTACCCATATTACATGTAGTGTAAATTAGTACATTGACATATTGAATCTTTTCTTTTCCTTTACGATTTGTTTGATGACTCACCAAACATATTCTAAATTTAGAATCATATACGTGCTAAAGTGCTTTTTACTAAGGATAGTATAGCATAATTTTAGAAAAAAATATATATTCATGTTGAATATACATTTTTTTAGTTATCTTAATGATTTTAATTCTCCCATTTTAGAAGTTGGAACGAATCCTGGTTCTGCTGCTATTACATCTGGAATACGATTTACAATGGTTGCACAAGTAAGTCTAACTGTATCTGGTTCTCTAACTACAAATCTTGTCTCAGGTTCCCCAATAACTGTCCAATCATTGGTATCTACTTCCCCTTTAGCATAGACTTTTCCGATACACTCTGCTTCAATGATAACTCCTTCTTCTGTTGTTCCTGTTACGATAGCAGACATTCCTGTTGCTGCTCCTGCTTTAATTGTTCTTCCTAAAGTAGAAGATTCTATGTCTGTATCATGAGTAAGCGGAACACATTTTTGAGTCATATCAACCAAATGTAAGTGCATTTTATCAGCTAACCATGGAACCACATTCCACATATAAGATGGCGTATAATTTCCAGATTCAATTAATTTTTGTCTTTCTTCTTTGCTTATTTTATCAGCACTTGCTACCTTTTGGTCAAACTCTTCTAAAGAAAGTCCAGCTCCATGAGCATCTGCTAGGGCAATTCCATAGTCCTCTACATTATAAGAAGAAGATCCTTTTATTTTTGTAATTCCATGAGTTGCTCCTGCTATAGTAGTAATCAAATTTCCCCAAAAAGCATCTTGATATCCAGTTCCTGTAATGGTACAATGATTTGCTTTAGCTAAATCATCAATTTTTTTAGTAAGTGTTGGATTAGAAACACTTGGATAAAATGCTTCCTCACACGTTGTAATAGCATTCACTCCATGAGAGGCACATATCGTAAGTACTTCATCTAAGTCACTTAATAAACTCATAGTTTCTACAATTACAATATCAGGATTTTGCTCTGTTAATAATTTTTCAAAACCATTCGCATGAGTAATAATAACACCATTGAAATCAGTACCCACAATATCAGGATTGATATCTACTGCTCCTACTAATTTCATTCCACATTCTGTGGCATATTTTACAGTGTAAGGACTCATTTTCCCACAACCATATTGAATAAATTTAATCAATTTCTATCATCTCCTATTTTTATTATAACAAACCTGTTACTAAAAATCCAAAATTTTTGAAAAAAGAAAAAGTAAAGTGTAAACTATTTTTATGATGAAATTTATTGTTCTGTTGAGGTCGCACAACTTCTTTATTATCTATGGTTCTTACTTTATTCTATCAATAAATAAAAAACGGTCTCTATTTTGTAAATCTTTTTCTACTGTAATAGTAGCATTTTTAAAATATTTTTTGGCATATTGTTTTAAATATTCTCCTTGAGTACAGCCAATTTCAAAGGCTAATAAACAACTTTGTTTCATGATTTTATTTGCATTTTTAATCATTTCCTCATAATAATAAAGTCCATGATTTTCTGCATAAAGAGCGATTTCTGGTTCGTTATTTTTGACAATTTCCATAATTTCTTCTTCTCTATCAATGTAAGGGGGATTGCTAATGAGTAAATCGTATTTTTTAGTTAAGGGTTCTAATAAGTTTCCCTCTAGAAATTCAATTTCGACATTATTTTCTTTGGCATTTTTCTTTGCTACTTTTAAAGCTTTTTTAGAAATATCGACTGCTTCTATATTGCTAAATGGAAGTTCCTTTTTTAAGGTAATAGCAATGCAACCACTCCCTGTTCCGATATCGACAATATTGATATTCTTAAGGAATTTTTTTTGACATTTTTTTATTGTTTTTTCGACCAATTCTTCCGTTTCAAACCTTGGAATTAAGACATCATGGTTTACTAAAAATGTATATCCATAGAAACTTACATTTCCAACGATATACTGAACAGGCTCTTTATTAGAAAGTCTTTTCTTTGCTTCTTCAAGGTTTTCTTTTTTACAATATTTTTTTAGGTATTCTATTTCGTTCATAATTAAAAAAACTAGTGGTAGAACTAGTTTTCCCCCTTTAGTTTTCTAGCTTGATCTTCTGTAATTAAGGCCTCTATAATTTTATCTAATTCTCCATCCATTACTCTATCTAATGTATTGGTTGTATATCCAATTCTATGATCTGTAACACGATTTTGTGGATAGTTATAAGTTCTAATTTTTTCAGAACGATCCCCTGTTCCAATTTTACTTCGTCTTTCAGCACCAATTTCCTGCTCTTGTTCTCTTAATTTTAAATCATACAATCTTGTTTGTAATATCTTAATCGCTTTTTCTTTATTCTTAATTTGGCTTCTTTCTGTTTGGGAATAGACAATAAGTCCAGTTGGAATATGAGTTAGTCTTACAGCACTATCAGTAGTATTAACTCCTTGACCTCCACATCCACTACTTCTTGTAATATCAATTCGAACTTCACTCATATCTAATTCAAAGTCTACTTCTTCAGCTTCTGGCATGACAAGTACTGTTGCTGTTGAGGTATGCACTCTTCCTTGTGTTTCTGTTTCTGGTACTCTTTGCACGCGGTGGGCTCCGCTTTCATATTTTAGTTTAGAATAGACATTTTCTCCTTTTACCATAAATTCGATTTGAGAAAAACCACCCGCTTCGGAATCTTCACTATTGAGTACTTCAATTTTCCAACCCATTTTTTCTGAATACTTTGTGTACATTCTATATAAGTCTCCAGCAAAAATATTGGCTTCATCTCCACCAGCGGCACCACGGATTTCAACAATTACATTTTTGCCATCATTTTCATCTTTTGGAAGTAATAGAATTTCTAGTTTGCTATTTAAGTCTGATAGTTCATTTTCTACTCTAATTTGTTCTTCTTTGGCAAAATCAGCTAATTCTGGGTCTTTACTCATTTCTTTAGCTGCTTCTAAGTCACTCATTAAATTTTTATAAAGTTGATAGGCTTCATAAGCTTCTTTCAAAGACGATTGTTCACGTGTTAAAGATAATGTCTGTTTTATATTGGAAATAACTTCTGGTTTCATAAGTTCTTCTGTTAAAGTGTTGTATCTTTCTTCTATCGCCATCAGTCTTTCAATCATAATATTCGCCTCTTTCTATAACATAAGAATTATACTATATTTTATCTTATTAATCAAATAAAAATGAATTACTCCAGTTAAAAAGAGTAATATTTAAATGAGAAAGTTTATATTTTTCTTTTCTATAACTAGTTAACCCTTTAAAGATAAATCAACTAAAAAGAATGGATGATTCCATTCTAAACAAACATATATTCTGGATGTTGATATCTTGTTAATTGGGGTTCATGATTATCATACTTTAAGTTTACAATTGTTCTATTCTCACTTAAACTTTTTTGAACATCAATGATTCTTTGATTTTTAGAACCTCTAAATTTTACGTCCATACTTTTTTCAGACAATATAAATTTTCCATCTACTAACATATCAATATTCTTTAATAATTGTAATATGATAGGTTTTGTTTCAGACATTTTTATTAATTGCTCAAAAGTATATCCTGTATAACACCATACATTTAATCCAATTTGTTTCGCATACTGTGCTATTTCAAGACAGGCTTCTGGTTGACACATAGGATCTCCTCCTGATAATGTAATACCATCCTGTCCTGATAAATCCTTTATTATCTTTATAATTTCTTCTGTATCAGTTAGCATTCCTCCACTAAAAGAATGTGTTTCTGGATTATGGCATCCGTAACAGTTATGAATACAACCTTGTGTCCATATTACGGTTCGAATGCCCTCCCCATCTACAATACTATCCGATTCTATCGGTCCTGCCAAACGAATTTTCATCTTGAACAGCTACAATCGTATGTATGTTTTACACGGTCATGTTCTTCTGCTCTTTTTCCATTGTTAAATCTGTCAACTGTTCCAACTAAATATCCTGTAATTCTTCTAATACGTTCAAATCCAACACCCTCACCGGTC
>CAYYCR010000083.1:0-8389 GCA_964470385.1 uncultured Muribaculaceae bacterium
GTGATTTTTGATAGTGAACGATTTGGCTTATCGGCTCTTCATCAGCTTCGTGGCCGAGTAGGAAGAAGTAGTTTTCAGTCTTTCTGTATTTTGATTAGTGATTACGAAAAAGAACGGCTTTCTATATTAACTCGCACGACAGATGGGTTTAAGATTAGTGAAGAGGATTTTAAATTACGTGGTAGTGGAGATTTATTTGGGATCAGACAAAGTGGAGATTTGCAATTTCAAATTGCTGATTTGAAAAAAGATTTTTCTATTTTAATGAGAGCAAAGGAAGATAGTGAAATCTATATTTTAAAAGGAAAAATAGAAGAAAACACATTATTGAAAGGTTACATTGAGCAAATAAAAGTAATATCGTAGTTTTACTTTGTATTGACAAATTTATATTTTTACTGTATATTTATAATAGCGTGATAGATGTCACGCATGATGACTTACTGCCTAAAATGTAAGTTGTCGACCAAAACCCCCTGAAGAGTAGAACGATTAAAAGTTCTGCTCATTTTTTTTACCCTAAAATAAAGGGCTTGTGAAATTTTCTTATTTACAAAAATTGCTTCATGTGGCAGTTATGTGGCATTTTTAAGTTTTTTGTTATTTAAAAATATACCAAAAAAAGTAGAAAAAATAGTTTTTTTATTTTATAATAAATTTGGTGATAAAGTTGAAAAAAGGAATTTATTTGTTGTTATTTTTTGTTTCTCTTATTCTGTTTGTATTACAAGTCTTTATATTGGAATACCCAGATGGAGATGTGGGCATGGTTGTTTGCATGGTATTATCTGCTACTATGGTATTTACATGTGTTAAATTAATACAAATGAGTCAAACTTTTAAAGAAACATTAAAAAAAGTCATCAATATATTATTTAGAATATCAGGATAAAGAATGAAAAAATATCAATTTAAATCATGGAATAGATTTTGTATGAATAAAATAAAGGAAGTGTGTAAATTGAATTTATGCATATAAAAGAAAAAACTTATTAAAGTTCTTGCGAAACTAATTAAAATGGAAATTTTAGTAAAAATATGATATCTTAAATCTAGGAAAATGATAAGAATATGAAATTGAAAAAATTAAAAAAAGGAAATTTTATTTGAATTAATAACAGAAGTAATTGAAAGTGGATTAAAAAGATCATGCATAATACTCATTTAACTGCAAGGAAAAATTTGTTACAGTTTGGTTGACTATTAGCTAATTGGTAAATTTATTGAAAAATGATAGGGTTAATAATATGTTTAAAAATGTTGAAATCTAAAAAAATATATTTTTTTTGACTAATATTTTTCCCATTTTTACAAATATTTTTTACTAAATCCTTTATTTATAGTGGATTATGTCACAAAACTATAACAGAAAAATAGAAAAAAATGCAAAAAAAGGAAAATAACTCTTTTCTTTTTTTTTTTTCAATGCTATAATAGTTATGTTATTAGGTTAGAGTAAGGAGAAACTCTAAGAATAAAAGATAAAGGGGAAGATAGAATGAAAGATGAAAAAAAAGTAACAATACCAATGGATACTCCTGAAAACGAATTTGACGAAATTACTGAGAATTTTTTTGATGATGAAGAAACATCTGGACCAACAATTGAACTAGATTTATCAAACAATAATCAAGCTACAGAAGATTTTGACCTTTCTAATTTAAATGCAATTAATACTTCTAATAATGCAAATGAGGGAAATGGAACTTCAAATTTTGATGCTTTATTTGATAGTTTGTATAGTGATGTGGCTGGTGCTAATAATTTAATTACAGAACTTATTGAACGTAAAAAATCAATCAACAATAATGAAAATTTATTATCTGAATTAAAAGATAAAATGGAACAAGAAAAAAATGATTTCAATAAATATGTAGAAGAACAAAAGAAAGCACTTCAATTAGAAAAAACACAAATTAATGAATATGTTAAAAATCAAAGAATCAGAATTCAAAGTGAAGAAGAAAAATTTAATGCAGATTGTGATGCAACGAGAACAGAGCTTAGTTTAGCAAAACAATCATTAGAAGCAGAAAAAGAAAGATTTACTTTAGAAAAAGAACAATTTGAAAAATACAAACAATTAGAAGAAGAAAAATTAAAGAATGAAACAATCAAATTAGATCAAGGAAAAGAACAATTTGAAAAAGAAAAAAATGTCTCTGAAGAAAGTATCAAAGCAGCCCAAAAAGAATTAGAAACACAACAAGCACAATTTGAAAAATATAAAGAATTAGAAGAAAAGAAAATTGAACTAGGAAACCATAATTTATCTCAAAGTGTAGCCCGTTTCAAAGAATTAGTATCTCAATTTAATTCTGGATTTTCACAATTACCTTCAGAGAATAAATAATGGAAAACGAAGTAACAAGAAATCGAAATTTATTGGTAAATGATTTTGTTTTAGAAGAACCAGTTATTTTAGAGCGTACTGATATTGAGGACGAAAAATTGGATCCAGTTCCAACTGATGAAATATCAGATATGAAAGATATTAATTTGAATGCTGAAACATTAGAAGAAGAAAAACAACTTCCTAATGAAAAAGATATCAATAGTATCTTTAAAATGGCAAATAATAATGTCAAAGAAGCAACGAATATTTTTCATCGCAATATGGAAATGAAATTAAAAATAGAAGAAAAATATAAGCAATTTAAAAGAGAACGTGAAGATTTTGAATTGAAAAAAGTTGCTGATCAGAAAAAAATAGATGCCTATAAAGAAGAGGTTTATGCAAAACTAAAATCAAAAAAGAATGAAATAGAAGCAGAACTTAATAACTTGAAAATTGCACAAAAGAAATTTGAACAAGATAAGTCAAATTTTGAAGAACAGAAACGAGAAGAACTTGCAAAAATACGACTAGAAAAAAATAAGGAAGTAGAAGGAATTCAAGAAAAACGTTCAGAATTAGAAACATTAGAAGTAAGTCTTAGACTTGAAAGAGAAAATATCGAAGAAGAAAAACGTCAATTAGAATTAGATCGTATTAAATACGAAAGTGATATGAGTGAGCTTACCAATAATTTATTGAAATTTAATGAATTGGTAGGAGATTTTACCAATGGTATGGAAAGAATTAATGAAAAAAAGACAGAAGAGCAAGAATAAGCTTCTGTTTTTTCATATTTTTTGCTATAATAAAAAGTGTTGAATTACAAATGAATTTTAATATAGTAATTCACAAGAGGTGGTATTATTATGAACAACAATATAAAAATAAGTGGTAGATATGGGCTTGCTTTTGTCCATCCAGAATATGTAGACAAACATCATTCCATTTTCATTACTTGCGATTCAAGAACAGGAGAACCAGTATTTCCATATAATAAAAAAGAGGGAACTACTTTAGAGCATTTAGACTATTTTATCTTAGAACATATCAAAAACGAAAAACAATTACGTTCTTTTGTAACCGATTTGGGCTATCATATCCCTGATTATTATGAGCCATATATTACTTATCAAAGCCAAAACGGAACTAAATTTTTAGAACCTATTTATCATAATCAAACATTATATGAAATGTTACATCTTACAAACGGATATAAAAGTCTCTGGACAGCTTATGCTAGATTAGAAAAGTGGGGAAAACAAAAACTTCAAAATCAAATTTCAGATGAGATTAGTCAAGATACCGAGTGGTTGCTATTCTTTGATGGAATAATGCAAAAAATTCATATTCCAGAATTTTATGACTATTTGAAAAAAGATAAAATGCTAGATTGTTATATTTTAGATTATATGGATCAATGTTTAAATAGTGAAAATTCAATAGCTAAAAAACAAAGCATAGAGAAATTAAAAACAATCTTTACTAATTATAAATCGATTCGTAGTTTTTTGATAAGCTTTGAAAAATATCAAGAACAAAAGGAGATCCAACTTTCCAAAGAAGAAACTAAACAAAAGGTGCAAATTCAACCATTGAGTGAACAACAATTATCATTTGTAGATGCATTTTCTATCCCTTGGTACCAGAAAACAAATGAGCAATTAACAGAGGAAGAAATAGCCTATTTAGAAAAACATGAGTACTTTGAGCAATTATCAGAAGATGAGAAAATAGAATTTGTTAATCGGATTTTAAGTCCAGATACTAAGTCTCCTTATCAAAAGAAGAAAATCTAACATTCTTCTTTTTTTAAGAAAATAGGTTACGATAATAAAGGTAGTGATATTATGCAATTAGAAATGGACAAATTTTTAGCTTATTTAAAAGAGCAAAAACAATATTCAGAAAATACAATTAAAAATTATAAAAAAGATTTACACTCGTTTTTCGATTTTTCTAAAAAAAATAAAATACATGAATTAACTCACTGTAATTATCAATTTATTAGATCTTATATCCTCTATTTACATAATCAAAAATTGAGCAACAAAACAATCTGTCGGCATATTAGTACACTTCGAAGTTTCTTCAAATATTTAAAAGCTCGAAAAAAAATTTCTGAAAATCCGATGAGCTTAATTTCTAGTCCCAAAATAGAGAAAAAATTGCCACAAATTTTAAATTATCAAGATTTAGAAAAATTATTAGATAGTCCAGATGAAAATACTTTAATAGGTTCTAGAAATCGCCTTTTATTAGAAGTTCTATATTCTACAGGAGTCAGAGTGAGTGAACTCGTATCGATTAAATTATCAGACATAAAACAAAATGAAAAAAAGATCTATATTAAAGGAAAGGGAAATAAAGAAAGAATTGTATTATATGGTAGTATTTGCAGTCAAAAATTAAATGCTTATTTAAAAAAAAGAGCACAATTAGATTCCAAAAATACATCTCAATATCTATTTCTAACTGAAAAAGGTGTTCCTTTAACGACTCAACAAGTACGTTATATTATAAATAAAATTATAGAAGAAAATGCTCTTTCCATTCATGTTTATCCGCATATGTTAAGACATACCTTTGCGACTCATTTATTAAATGAGGGGGCTGATTTAAAAACGGTTCAAGAACTACTTGGACATGAAAATTTAGAAACAACAGGTATTTATACACATGTTTCCAATGAAGCTTTGAGGCAAAGTTATTTAGCTCATCATCCACGTGCTCATAAATAAATTTAAGTAAATTCTTGTTTCTATATCTTATATCTGTTATACTTATAATGTAAACAATACAAGGAGGGATTTGATGACAAAGTTTGTTTATGCTTTTCATGAAGGAAACAAAGACATGCGTAACTTACTTGGAGGAAAAGGAGCTAATTTAGCTGAGATGACAAATATAGGACTTCCAGTGCCACATGGCTTCACGGTTACAACAGAAGCTTGTAACAAATATTATGAGGACCATGAAATCATTAGTGAGGACGTCAAGACACAAATATTTGAGCAATTAGCCGAGTTAGAAAAAACAACAGGAAAAACATTTGGAGATAAGGAAAATCCATTATTAGTATCTGTTCGTAGTGGTTCTAGAGCAAGTATGCCTGGTATGATGGATACTGTACTTAATCTTGGATTAACTGATGAAGTAGCGGAGGGATTTGCAAAAACTTCAGGAAATCCTAGATTCATTTATGATTCTTATCGTCGTTTTATTCAAATGTTTTCAGATGTTGTAAAAGGATATCCAAAAGCTTCATTTGAACGATTGCTAGATAAAATCAAGGAAGAAAAGAAAGCAATTTACGATACTGATTTATCAGCAGAAGATTTAAAAGAAATTACTTTTCAGTTTAAAGAAGTCTACAAAGAACTATCCGGTGTAGAATTTCCGCAGGATCCAAAAATACAATTGATGGAAGCAGTAGGGGCAGTATTTCGCTCTTGGAATAATGAAAGAGCTAATATCTATCGTAAAATGAATGATATTCCATATAGTTGGGGTACCGCTGTTAATGTGCAAGAAATGGTATATGGAAATAGAGGAGATAACTGTGGAACAGGAGTCGCATTTACAAGAAATCCAGCAACGGGAGAAAATAAACTCTATGGAGAATATTTGATGAATGCCCAAGGAGAAGATGTAGTCGCAGGAATTAGAACTCCACAGTCGATTGATACATTAGCTAACATTATGCCAGATGTTTACCAAGAATTTGAACGGGTTGCACATATTTTAGAAGAACATTATAAAGATATGCAAGATATGGAATTTACAATCGAAAATGGTAAACTTTATATGCTTCAAACTAGAAATGGAAAAAGAACTGCCACTGCAGCCATTAAAGTAGCAGTAGATTTGGTAAATGAGGGAATGATTAGTAAAGAAGAAGCGATTCTTCGTGTTGAACCAAAATCATTAGATCAGTTACTACATCCTATGTTTAAAACCGAAACGTTAAAAAGTGCGAAAGTGATAACGAAAGGTCTTGCAGCTTCTCCAGGAGCAGCGACAGGACGCATTTATTTTACAGCGGAAGAAGTAAGCATTGCTTCTAAAGAAGGTCCTGTTATTTTGGTTCGATTAGAGACATCTCCAGAAGATATTCAAGGAATGAATGATGCCCAGGGTATTTTAACAGTTCGTGGTGGAATGACAAGTCACGCAGCAGTAGTAGCTCGTGGGATGGGTAGATGTTGTGTTAGTGGTTGTGGTGAACTTACTATTGATGAGGAAGCTAAAACGATTACAACCAAAGAAGGTACTGTATTAAAAGAAGGAGATTATATCTCATTAGACGGAACGACAGGAACTGTTTATGAGGGGCAACTAGAAACAGTAGCTCCAGAGATTAGTGGGGATTTTGAAACCTTTATGTCTTGGGCAGATAGTGTGAGAAAATTAGAAGTTCGGACAAATGCTGATACCCCACGCGATGCACATCAGGCGAAATTATTTGGTGCTGAGGGAATTGGTCTTTGTCGCACAGAGCATATGTTTTTTGAGGAAGAACGTATTTTTAGAGTCCGGCAAATGATTACAGCAGAAACAATAGAACAAAGAGAAGAAGCGTTAGAAAAAATCCTTCCAATGCAACGTGGAGATTTTGAAAAATTATTTGAGGAAATGGATGGGTTAACAGTTACAATTCGTTATTTAGATCCACCACTACATGAATTCTTGCCACATACAGAAGAGGAAATGAGGCCACTTGCTGAGAGTTTAGGAATGAGTTATGATGCCTTAAAAGCGAGAGTTGATTCTTTAAAAGAGTTTAATCCAATGATGGGACATAGGGGATGCCGTTTGGCAGTTACTTATCCAGAAATAGCTAGAATGCAAACAAGAGCAGTGATAGAAGCAGCGATTAATGTTAGTAAAAAAGGAATTACAGTAAAGCCAGAAATTATGATTCCTTTAATTGGGGATGAAAAAGAATTTTTATTTGTGAAAAATATTGTAGATGAGGAAGCAAATAAGATTATTGAAAAATCTGGTATTTCACTTCATTATGAGGTAGGAACGATGATTGAAATTCCAAGAGCTTGTATTATTGCCGATAAAATCGCACAGAATGCTTGTTTCTTTAGTTTTGGTACGAATGACTTAACTCAACTTACTTATGGTTTTTCAAGAGATGATGCTGGTAAATTCTTAAATGATTATTACGATAAAAAGATTTTTGAAACGGATCCATTTGCGAAAATAGATCAGACAGGAGTAGGAGCTTTGATTGAGATGGCTGCAATAAAAGGAAGAACAGCAAGACCAGATATTCATCTAGGAATTTGTGGCGAACATGGTGGGGATCCAGCAAGTGTAGAATTTTGTCATAGAGTAGGACTTACTTATGTGTCTTGTTCTCCATATCGTGTTCCAATTGCTCGTTTAGCAGCAGCACAAGCGAGTATACGCGAAAAGGCCAACAAATAGAAAATGATATTGAGTTTTTTCTAGCCCGCATAATCATTACAAAAAATGATGCTTTAAGATTTTTAGATGTAATACCTGAATGTAAAAATGCGAGGTTAAAGAAACCTATCATAATAACGAAAGTAGAGAAAGCTTACAAAAAAATAGAAAGAAGTAAAAAATATGAATATATATGAAGTTCCATCTATCCATACATCTTTTAAAACATTCAAGCAAAAGATGAACCACATATGGGAAGAATATAATTATTTAAATAATGTAATCAAAAATTCCAAAAGAGAGCCATACTCATTAGAAAATCTACATTCTAATAATACATTAAAGAAAACTAAAAATGATGCAGAGGGAATGTATAATAAATTCTTAAGAGGCGAAAATACAAAAAATCATTTTATAGATGCAATTTCTACGTTTGAAGATTATATATCGAAACTCTCTGTTTTTGTATATAAATCATATCCTCAAAAATTGCAAGGCGCTAGTAATGAGAAAGTGTTTGATGTTATTTTAAAATATCAAACCAGAGATGATATGATTAATTTTATTGCTGAAGAAAAGGTAAGAAGTATTTTTTATGGAAATCCTGCCGATATTTTTTTAAAAGATAAATGT
>CAYYCR010000084.1:0-8368 GCA_964470385.1 uncultured Muribaculaceae bacterium
CTTGTGTTCCAAAGCATACCCAGTTATTTGGATTACTTCCTGCATATCTTTTATTCCCATAATTATCTGTTCTGATTGTTCCATTTAATCCCACATCATTATTGGTTATTACTTCTAATCCTGTTTGTTCCTTTGGTTTTACTATTATTGTTTTATTAGCAGATGTTGATAAATTAGTAACTCCTGTTGCTGTACAAGTAATTGTATATGTTCCAATATTTAAACTACTAGTATTAGTTATTACTGTATTTCCATTTTTACACACTACAGTTCCTGTTCCACTAATACTCCATACTGGATTATTAAAATAATTTGTAATTATATTACTAGCTCCTTTTGATATCGTTACCGTTGCTGTTGACTTTACTGTATATGTTGGTTTTGTTGCATCTATTTTATAGTTTTTACTTAATGCATTTTCATGATTATTATTATCTTTTACTGTTACTATTACTTCATAAATTCCTGTTTCATTTAAAGTCAATGTTTTTGTAAGTCCATTTACCGTTTCTATTTTGGTACTCTCTCCATCTTTTTTTATTTCATATGTAAAATTTTCTACCTCATTTGGTATTATTCCACTTACATTTAATAAAACATCTTTTTCTTTTATGTAATTTTCATTTTCTTCTGACATTTTAATCATTGGAGTCATATCCAAAACCACTATGGTTCTTTCTATGCTTACAATTTTTCCATTATTACTCGTCTCATATTTTATTTGATAAATAGTTTCTTTACTTGTATCAATACTATTTACCATTTCACCATTTTCCTTGATTTCAGTCTTATAATCTAGCTCTTCCCCACCTCTAGTATTTGCTTTAGCTCCAAGTTCTGTATAAATTTCATTTAAATCTATATATAGAGTTTGATTACCATTTAAAATAATCATAGGATCATTTTCACTTTCCCTTATAATGCAAGTTTCTTTCTTATATTCTGTAAGTGTTACTTCTCTTTCTAAAAAACCTTTACTTGCACACCATTCGTTATTATGAACGGCAATTGCTATATTACCATTTTTATCAATCGAAATCATTCCACCTTTTGGTTTCATTCCCGTAAATTTTAAATTATCAAATGGATATTCAAAAAAAGTAGGCATATTTTCTCCATCTAAAATTGCCTCTGAATATTCTGCTTTCGCACTTTCCATCATTCCATAGGCACTATCCTGGAATGCACTTTTCCTAACTTTGGTTAAAATACTTAATACAATAGGAGTTGCAATTAAAGCTATTACAGCAAGAATTACGATAACTGCTAACAGTTCTATTAAAGTAAATCCTTTATTTTTCATACCTTTTTGGTTGCATTTTGTTAACTTTATCATTTTCTACCTCTCCTACTCTTTTCTATACAATGTTACACATTAGCTCACTAAATTAGGTTCTACTAATGATAAGGATACTTTCTTTTTTTCTAATAGTATTTCGTCTACATAACAATCAACTATATCTCCAACACTTACTACATCCATAGGATCTTTTACATAATGATTGGCTAATTTAGAAATATGAGCAAGTCCATCGTTTTTAAGTCCAATATCAATGAACACACCAAAAGGGGCAACATTTCGAACCGTTCCTTGTAATTTCATTCCTACTTTCAAATCCTCTAAATGTAAAATATCACTTTTTAAAATTGGCTTTGGCATTTCATCACGTGGATCTCTATTCGGTTTTTTTAAAGCCTTTATAATATCTTCTAATGTGTAAATATCCGTATGTAGTGTTTTTGAATACACTTCAATATCAATTGTATTTAATAAAGAAATCAGTTTTTCGGTTCCAATATCCTCTACTTTAGAATGTAAAGAATCTAATAATTGTAGTGTAATTCCATAACTCTCTGGGTGAATTCCTGTTACATCTAATGGATTTGTTCCATCTACAATTCTTAAAAATCCAATTGCTTGTTCATATGCTTTTTCACTCAAAATTTTTGCTTTTTTCAGTTCTTCTCTAGATTCAATTTTTCCCTTTGTTTCTCTATAATCAATAATTTTTTCAATATTTTTCTTTGTAATTCCTGATACATATTTAAGTAAAAATGAACTTGCCGTATTTACATTAACACCAACTAAATTTACCGCTTTTTCAACCACAAAATCTAATACTTCAGAAAGTCTTTTTCCTGGTACATCATGTTGATATAACCCTACTCCAATACTTTTTGGATCAATTTTAACAAGTTCTGAAAGGGGATCTTGCAAACGTCTTCCAATACTAATTGCACTTCTTTCTTCAACGTGTAAATCTGGGAACTCTAAAATAGCTAGTTTAGAAGCTGAATAAACACTTGCACCTGCTTCACTTACAATAATATATTCCACTTTCCTTGGAGCCTGTTTTATCACATCAGCGATAAATGCTTCACTTTCTCTACTAGCGGTTCCATTTCCAATAGCAATAATATCAATTTTATATTTCTCAATTAATTCTAAAACAATTTTTTTACTTTCTTCATAAAGATTTTTAGGTTCATGTGGATAAATTACTTTGATTGCTAGTTTTTTTCCTGTTGGATCAATTACTGCTAATTTACAACCAGTTCGGTATGCTGGATCAAACCCTAGTACCATTTTATCTTTCATTGGTGGTTGTAATAGTAATTTTTCTAAATTTTTTCCAAAATTATCAATTGCTATTTCATTGGCTTTTTCCGTTAATTCACTCCTGATTTCACGTTCAATAGAAGGAGCAATTAATCGTTTATAGCTATCTTTTATGGCATTTTCTACTAGTGGAACAACAAAAGATTTTTCATTTTTTATCATTTTCTTCTTTAAATAGTCAATAAATTTTTCTTCTTCTACTTCTAAATTCACAGTTAATATTTTTTCATTTTCACCACGATTAAAAGCAAGTACACGATGTGCCTTTATCCATTTTACCGCTTCTTTATAATCATAATACATAGAATAAACTAATTCTGGATCTTCAGCATTTTTTTTCTTTGTGGTAACAATTTTTCCATACAAATAGCTATTGATTCTAATATATTTTCGGTAACTTGCATTGTCGCTAATCCATTCTGCGATAATGTAACCTGCCCCTTCTAAAGCAAGTGTCGTAGTAGCTACTTTATCGTTAACATAAGGAGTAGCTAGTTCCTCTAACGTCCCTGTAAGTGGGAAAGTTAATATTTTTTCGGCTAATGGTTCTAATCCATTTTTGATTGCTTCTGTTGCCTTTGTTTTCTTTTTTTCTTTATATGGTCGGTACAAATCTTCTACTTCTACTAGTTTACTGGCATTTAATATTTGTGATTTTAATTCTCCGGTAAGCAATCCTTTTTCATCAATTAAACGAATCACATCTTCTTTCCGTTTTAATAAATTTACCTGATAAGTATAAACTTCAGATATTTTTCGAATTTGTTCTTCATCTAAATTTCCAGTTGCTTCTTTTCGATATCTGGCGATAAAAGGAATTGTATTTCCTTCTTCTAATAATTTTAATGTTGTCTCTGTTTGTTTTATTTTTATATTTAATTCTTCACTAATTTCTTTAATAATCATTTCATTCATTTTATTTTCTCCCTACTATATTACATAATCTAATCCTATTTGTTGTTTCAATAGCTCAATCGCCATATCATGGTACTGTATTCCATTACTACTTCTACATAAGCCTTTAATGACGTAGACAAAATACCCACGTTCTAACAAATCAAGTGCTGTTTTATAAATACTTCTATCCGTATCTACTCCACAAATATAAATATATTTTATTTGATTTTCTTTTAAATAGTTTTCTAATTCTTCTGTATACATGGTATAAGCTGTTCTCTTCATAACCACATGAGGCTTAGATATATGAACCATTAATCTAGCTTCCTCTTCATCTAAACATTTTCTATTAGAAAGTCTTTTTACAAAAACACTGTCCACTTCATTTATAAATTTTCCAACTACAATATTATCATAATAAGTATTGTTACAATATTCTTCTATTTTCTCTGGAAGTTCTTTTGTATATCCATTCATAAATGCTTGCTGTAAATCTAAAACCAATAATGCTTTTTTCATATTCACTCACTACTTTCCTTAATATATAATATCTTATTTCTATTAGTATCCAATCATTTCCCTACATTTTTTTATCTATAAAATAGAAAAATAATTCTGCTAATGTGTTAAATTTATTTTGAATACAACAATACAATCTAGTAAATATTTCGATATTACTTAAAAAGATTTGAATCCTTTTTCTACATAAAAGTTTACGATGTCAATTAATTAGGCTAAATATTCTTTCATAAAACTATCTACCATACGATTAAATTATATCATAATTTTTATATAGTATTATGGGTATCACATATATTTTTTACAATTTCTTGTCATAAATTTTATTTTGCAACAATGAGGCTTTTTTTATAACTGAAATGCCAAATTTATTTTTAAGTTCATCAATCGTCGATTCTAATTCAGTATTTTGTTCCCTTTCTCTAATATTTTCAAATAAAGATACTTGGTGATTGGATTCACTAGCTAAATGATCTAACCGAATTCCTATTAACCGAACTCTATTTACTTCCATTTCATATAATATAGAACAAGCAATTTCATATATTTCATTTGTAATATTCGTTGCATTTTTTAATTTTTTTTGATGAGATGTTCTTCTAAAATAATTATCTTTTAAAGTAACCACTACTACATAAGCATATTTTTTTTGTTTTCTTAATCTAAGGGCTACATTTTCGGAAAGTCCCAACAAATAAGTACACAATTCTTGTTTATTAGAAACGTCGTGATCCAACGTAATTTCATTTCCGATTCCCTTTGGAATAGAAGCTTCACTTACTACTTTACTATCATCAATTCCCCTCGCACTAGCTATCATAAATGCAGCTTGATTTTTAAAGTAATGTTCTAATTTTTTGACATCTGCACTTGCCAAATCACCAATAGTATGAATATTTAGTTGGTGTAGTTTAGGGGCTGTTTTCTTTCCAATTCCAAATAATTCATCAACAGATAGAGGCCACATTTTTTCTTCGATTTCATTTTTATAAAGAGTATGTATTTTATACGGTTTTGAAAAATCCGAAGCCATTTTCGCACACAATTTATTATTAGCAATTCCAATATTTACAGTAAATCCTAAAGTATCATAAATTTCTTTTTGCATTTTTTTGGCAAATTCCGATTCATCCCCATATAAATTTTTTACTTTTCCATAATCTAGATAACATTCATCAATGGAAGCTACTTCGATATCTGGGGAATATTTACTGAGCAATTCAAATAGTTTTCTAGACATTTCAGCATAAAAAGAATAATTAGGTGGATAAACTCTGAGGGCTGGACATTTTTTTCTAGCACTATATAAGGTTTCTGCTGTTACAATTCCCATTTTTTTAGCTGCATTTGATTTGGCTAGTACAATTCCTTTCCTTGTTTGTTCATCTCCACCGATGACTGCATAACTATTTCTAATGTCATATTTATAGCCTTTATTTAGTAAGTCTATTGCGGACCAAGATAAAAAGGCATTATTCACATCGATATGAAAAATAATTCTTTCCATAGGCAACACCTTCTTTTTTATTATAGCAAATTGTTTTTCTTATGTAAATTAAAATAGCGAAAATTTGTTCTCTTTTTATTATAGTCAAAAAATAAAAGTTTCTTTTAAAATAGTGTTATACAAAAAAAGAAGATTATTTCTTCTTATCTTGATAGACCATAAACAAGAATAAACAGAATGATAATAAACTAATTCCAAGTCCTGCCTTTTTTAATGGAGCTTCGTAAATAATTTCAATTTCATGAGTACCTTTCGACATAGGAAAACCGATAAATGTTTGATTCACTTTTTCTATCTTCTGCTTTTTTCCATCAACTTTGATACCAAAGGCTTTATCATAAGGAATGGATAATACAAAATATCCATCTTTCGTTACTTCTATATTTCCTTTTATTTGATTTCCCTTAGTTTTTTTGGTGTCAACAACAAATGAATCAACAGACTTAGAATTATTCTGAAATGTAGAATAATCCAATACGTAATTTTCTATTCCTACAATTTCATATGTTCCTTTACTCATTTTAATAGAAAGATGATCTATATCTCTGTCACCTGAAATAATGTATTCAAAATCAAAATTTCCATTATGGTATATCCATTGTTTACAAGTTAGTTTATTGGTCAGATTATTAATTGTAATAGAAAGGTCTCCTAATTTACAGTTTTGTGATTTATCGATTCTAAATTTTAAAATTAAAATTTCATTTTTTTTAATAGGAGTGCTGAGTGGAAAGTCAAAGGTAGTATCTTTTTTGACTTCTACTTTATATCCTTTTTCTGTTTGAATGGTTTTAAAATTTTCTATTTGTTGTGGTAACAACAAATCTATTTTTTTTAGATGAGAAGTGCTAGATTCTAAGCCTTTATTTTCTACTACTACTCCATCCATAAGTACTTCCATATTATATGGAAATTCTAATTGTTCATAAAATTTTTGGTTATATATTTTATCAGTTACATATCCAAGTGGATATACATTATCATTTTGATACAATCCATAATTTCCTTTTTGTTCTATTAATTGATATCCAACTGGTTGTTCTCCTACTTTAGCAACTACATATTTCACATTCATAAGTGTTTCAAAGAAAATATTACTAGCAGAAGACGTTACCAAACGATTTCTATAGGTATCAGCATTTCCCATTTCGCCATAATAAAAGTCTTTATATGGTTGGTTGAATGTAGAAGAATATAGTGATGTTGTATAATAGTGATCCTGATATACTTTATTGACTGTTAATAAGGTGTCAGTCAAATCTTGAAAGCGATAAAATTGATTATCTTTTTTTAAGGTACTTTCTATTAAGGATACTTTATCATGATGAAAGGAATTTTGATAATTTTTTTTCGTTTCAAATTTCTCACCATGATTGGTTACAAAAGAGCTTACGATTACAAATATGGTAATTGGTATAAAATAAAGCCACTTTTTATTCCATTTTTGATAAGCACATAAAAATAACATACAAAAAGCCAAATCGATAAAAAACCAAATTTGATGATATCCTCTCCAATACCAAAAAAAGGATAATAAAGTAAGGATTACAATTTCTGGTTTTAAATCACATTTTTTTTCTTCTAAATCTTTTAAGAACTCAGAAATGAGTAGTACAAAAAGAGGTAAAAATGGGATTAATACTTTGGCTCTTACATAAAGTAAGCCGTTTAATAAATACATAAAAAGAGGAATGGATAAAAGGAGCACTAAAGCAGTTCCTATAAAAATGAATTCTTTTTTCTTTTTAAAGAAAGTATGAAAGAGAGCAAATATAGCTATGGCTGATAAGCCAATTGAATAAGAACTGTAAACAAGGGCATTGATATCTAAATGGGGAAGTAATAATTCGGAAAGTTTGGTTACTCCTCCACCATCACTTCTTCCTGTTTTAATCACATATATGGTTGGTAATAATAAAATAGCTGACAACAATATTCCTAATATGATTGGATATAAAAACCTAAAACCATCGAATATAAATTTTTTTATTGTGATGTTTTTTTCTTTTTTTAAATAACAATAAATACCATAGATTACAAAGACTAAAATTCCACCAATACTATAATAATAACTGGTCATAATCATCAAAAAGGTGGAGATTGCTAACAATGAACGTTTTTCTTTTTCAAAATAATTATCTATTCCAATCAGTCCTAGTAATAAAAATGGCATATAGGTTACAAACATAATATGTCTATGGCTATGAAAAATCAGTGGTGCTGAAGTGGCAAAGATGATAGCAGAAACCATAACAATGGTTCTTGAAAATCCTTTTTTTGATAGCCAATAGTAAAAAAGATAAATACTAGATAAAATTAAAATAACATTCATTACCATTAAAAAATCTACCATTTTTATAAAGGGAAAAAAATAGGAAAGTAAGACGATTGGGTTTAATAATCCATAGTAAGATATATTATAAATATTCTGTCCTGCCCCTAAATGCAGCATAAAGTCTGGAAATAGCTCCCCAGTCTGATAAAAAAGCATTCTAAAGTATTCGGGAAACATAGTATGTTGACTTCCCCAGTCAGTAACAGAACCATACATATTACCTGGAAATATACAAAAAAGAACTATAGCAAGTACTAGAATAGTTAAGAAAAAGAGATTCCATAAATCATTTTTTTTCACTTCGTTCACCTCTTTATCTATTATATCACTTTTCTCTTTTGATTGAAAATTAGGATTGAATTTTCATTTTCTAGCCATTTTGTGTTTTCATATTTTTCTTAATTTTTATATTCTATAATTTGTTTTTCTGTTAACCCTGTAATTTTTGTAATCGTTGATATATCAATTCCCTCTCGTAACATAGAAATGG
>CAYYCR010000085.1:0-8218 GCA_964470385.1 uncultured Muribaculaceae bacterium
TTCTTTTCCAAAAGAACATATGGAAGATTGTGTAAATACGATATTTTCTTATATTGCTTCACAAAATATGAAAACATTTTCTAAAGTTGCTAATAAATTACGTTCTGACTCTGTAGTGCTTCGGATGACAAATATAGAAGATGCTTTAAAGGTAATTCAATATATTAATAGTGTACCTAGTTTAAATATGTATGCAAAACAGACGAATCCTTTTATCATGAGAGTTGAAAAAGTAGGAGTTGCATATGATAATCGTATTAGTTATAATGAGACATTAGCTTTATTATTAGAGCAATATTTTCTTAAGTGTCGTCAAGATAATAATTTAAAAAAAGTTTCTAGAAAACACTTTTTAAATTATGTAAAACAATTTCATATGAATATTTTCCGGAATCCGAATCAGTTACGTCAATTTGCTAATTCACCACAAATATCAAAATTAGTTTCTAAGTTTCAAAATATTGGTGCAGCTTTGACAAATTACGATTATGTAATTCAATTAATTGGTATGTCTTTGGACGAAAAAATGTCAATGCAACAATTTATAGATTTTCATAGAGAGGCTTCTGATATGACAAAAAATAATCAGATGACTAATTATTATAATTCCTTTTTACAAAATGACTATCATAATTCTATAGGTAATAATGTAAAGCAAAATGATGATGAAATGAAAAGAAAAATATTAAATGAATACATTGATTTAGCCATACAGAAATATGGAGAACATAAAGTAGGACGATACTTAGAAGAATATGTATCTGGACATAGCGATGTGATTACCAGGGAATGTGATTTTAGAAAAAAATTTTCTACCTATCTATCTACAAGAAAAGTTTTAGAATTAACAAATTATGATGTAACAAGGTATGTTCAAAATTATATTCAAGAAAAAAAACAAAGTACAGTTATGGTTGATAATTCATCATTTGAGTTAGTGATGAATGCCTGTAAGGCGACATATCAGAAATATGGCTACCGACAACTAAAGGAAGCAATAGAAAAAGGCTGTTCTGGATTATATGATTATTTCACAAATGGAAATGGGAAATATAGAAGTCAATTACAAAGCTCAGTATCCGCTAAACAATTTACTCAGTATTGTCAGCAAATAATAAGAACATACGGAGATAATATTGCTAAGACAAATGATTTTTATGAGTGTTGTACTATAGCAATAGAAAACATGGTACTTGGAAAATATAACACAATAGAAGAAAACAACCACACATTAATGTAATTAAAGGAGAGCTTAATGAGCTTTTTTTTTAAATGGAATCTTATCATGATAAATCATGTTATACAAAAAAGAGTATGTTAACCATATTTTATAAATTAAAATAAATTCTTTTTTTTCGCATACAATGATAGCAGGTGAATAATATGATGAAATATAAATATGGAGTATTAATATTATTTTTATTATGTCTATGTAGTTTTAGTTTTGTAAGTGCGAAAGAAAATACAAAAGTATTAAAAAATAAAGTTTTTTATCTTGATCCAGGACATGGAGGAGCCGATCCAGGTGCCTTATATAAAAAAATAGAAGAACAAGCAATCAATCTAAAAATAGCATTTAAACTAAAACAAAAATTGGAAAATATGGGAGCAACTGTGTATCTTACAAGGTATGGAGATTATGACCTTTCAGTACCATATGCTGTAAATAGAAAACGAAGTGATTTATCAAGAAGAGCAAATATAATTAATCGTTCTAATTGTGATATGTATATATCAATCCACCTAAATGCTGAAACATCTAGTAGTTGGCATGGAGCCGAAGCATATTATGATGACGTAAACGAAGAAAATGAGAAAATTGCGAAAATAATGCAAGAAGAATTCAAAAAATCATTATCTTCAAAACGGACTTATAAAAAGACAGATACCATGTATCTACATAAACGGATAAAACGTCCAGGGATTCTTGTCGAAGTAGGATTTTTAAGTAATCCCAATGATCGTTATCTACTTGGGCAGGACACTTATCAGGATAAAGTAGCTACGACAATCATGAATGGAATGATTCGTTACTTTTCATAAGATTTTACACCAAAATCCCACAAAAAAAACATATTTATTTCATGAATAGTATGATATAATGAATAATAGGTGGTAATATGGGTGGCAAAATATTTAAAACCTTAGATGAACAAATTGAAATTTTAAAGTCGAAAGGTCTCATTATTGATGACATAGAAGAAGCAAAAGAAATTCTTTTTCGTGAAAATTATTTTTTTGTAAGTGGATATCGTCACTTATTTATGCGTTCACTAAAAGAGACACGTTTTATTGATGGAACTACTTTTGATGAATTATATGCCATGTTTTTATTTGACCGAAAAATTAGAAATATCATGTTTAAGTATTTGTTGATGATTGAGAATAATGTGAAATCTATTATTAGCTATACGTTATCAAAAAAATATGGATTTAAAGAAAAAGATTATTTGGATCCCAAAAACTTTACACAAGATAGTTTGAAAGTAAGACAAGTTCATGATGTATTAAACAAAATGAAACGCCAAATTCGAGTAAATGGAAAACAACATGCTGCAACCATGCATTATTTAAGTAATTATGGATATATTCCAATGTGGATTCTAGTAAAAGTATTATCATTTGGAATTGTTTCTGAATTATATTGTATATTAAAAATAGAGGACCAACAAACTATAGCAGATTTTTATGAACTAGATATTGAATCATTAACCATTTACCTAGCACTCCTTTCTAATTTTAGAAACCTATGTGCTCACGAAGATATTTTATATGATCATCGAACACAAAGGGTAATTCCAAATAATAAATATCACTATATGCTGAATATAGAACAGACGAATGATGAATATAACTTTGGAAAAAATGATTTATATGCACTAGTTATCATTATGAAACAAATGCTTAGAGAAGATGAATTTAGGGAACTTATTTATGAATTAGGATATGAAATTGATGTATTAGATGGAAAAATAGATGTACTTCCACTCAATACAATATTGAATAAAATTGGTTTCCCAGATAATTGGAGAGATATTGTAGACTTAGATTAAGGAGGAAATATGAGACAAAAACTGATTTATATCGTAACAGTAATACTATCTATTTGTATTGGAGTAGCTGGAACCATTGTAACAATACATTATTTTCCAATTACAAATGAAGTTCAAAAACAAACTGAAAATACCATGAAAAATGTGTCAATTACTGAAACAAATTCTATTAAAGAAGCAGTGAATAAAATTTATGATGCCGTAGTTGTTGTCGAATCTTACCAAAACGGAAGACAAACAGGAAGTGGAAGTGGTTTTGTCTATAAAAAAGATGATAAGCAAGGATATGTTATAACCAATCATCATGTTATTGAAGGAACAACCTCAATTAAAGTTGTGAATATGAGTGGTCAAACCGTCGAAGCTAAAGTACTAGGCAGTGATGAATTTTCTGATATTGCCGTTTTATCAATGGACTTAGATGGAGTCATGTCGGTAGCTCAAATAGGTGAAAGCAGTGAACTAGAACTTGGTGATACTTTATTTACTGTTGGTACTCCTGTTGATGATGCTTACCGTGGTACAGTAACAAAAGGAATTTTATCAGGAAAGGATAGAACGATATCAGTTGATCTTTCTTCAGGAAGTGGTAGTTACCTCATGTCTGTGTTACAAACAGATGCTGCAATTAACCCTGGAAATAGTGGTGGACCACTTGTTAATATTAATGGTGAAGTCATTGGAGTAAATTCCTTAAAATTAGTAGAAGATAAAATAGAGGGAATGGGATTTGCGATTCCTATTGAACTGGTAATGGCTTCTGTTCAAAAATTAGAAAAAGGGGAAAAAATAGAAAGACCTGTAGTTGGGGTGAGTCTTCTTGATGTCGAAAATACATATGCTTTATATATGAATCGAATTGTACTTGATAAAAATATTACTTATGGAGCAGTAATTGTTAAAGTAGAAGAGGGATCAGTAGCGGAAAAAGGTGGATTAAAAGCAGGAGATGTTGTAACAGAAATTAATGGAACAAAAATAGAAGATGTAGCACATTTTAGATATAATTTATATCAATATAATATTGGTGATGAAATAAAAATTACATATAACCGAGATGGAAAGAACAAAAACACTACCTTGACACTAAATCAAAAGGCAGAGTAATATAACCTCTTCCTTTTTTCTTTTTTTTTTGTTATAATAAAAATAATAATAGAGTGGAGAGGGTCATATGGTATCGATAGAAGAACTAAAAGAACAAATAGAATTTTATATTGATCAGTTAGATTTACTAGGAATGCAAAAAGAAAAAGACCAAGTTAGAATGGCGGAAACAACCGAAATAATTGCCTCATTGGCACAACAGTATTTGGAAATATTAAATAGTAATGTAGAAGAAAAAATCAAAGAAATCCAATCAAAACCAGTAGATACATTACAAGCATTACTTCAAAAACGTCAGGATATTTTTCTAATCGTACAGAATAGAGCAAATTTAGTAGAAGAATTATTTCTTAGTAGAGAACATACCGAGCAGCTAATTAATAGAATACAGCCAATGATTCAGTTTGTTCAATCAGAAGCTAAATTTTATCGAAGTGATGTAGAATTAGTAGAACAACAATTAAGTGCAATGAAAGAAGCTGACAAAAAAGAAGAAGACTTAAAGCGAGTTCGAGACCGTTATCAAATGGAAGCTCAATTACTTCGTAATAAGCAAATGTCTTGTGCCGATTTAAATCAAGAAATTCTTGCCTCTTATCAAGAAGTATTAAATAATACGAAACAATATGAAATGAATTTTACTATTTTAAAAAATATGAAAGAGGGATTCGAAAAGCAACAACAAAAATTACAAGAAAATTTGGATTTGGCCAAAGGAACGAAAGAGGGAGCTGTATTTCAAGAGGAATATGAAAAAAAATTAAAAAAGACTAGATTAGAACACGATAAAGCTTGTGAACAAATATTCTTACATTTTTTAAAAAAAATAATATCTATTCCAGTTTCTAGTTATGGAGCATTACAAGATAGAACTGATAAAATCAGTCAATTGATTAATGCCAGAAAAAGAGAAATTACCCAGTTATATAATGATGGAGTTGTCACAAAAGAAGAATATACAAGTGTCGCTTTTCAATTTGATCATTCAAAAGCAATACAGCAACAAGAAGACCGAGAAAAGATTGCTGAATTGGATAATTTGGTAAAAGATATCGAAGAGCAATTAGAGCATACTAGAGATCATATAAAAGGAAAAGCCGAGTTAGAAGAAATATTTGAAAATAAAGTAAAAGAACCATTTGTAGTAGATTTATCGAATCCAGAAGCACAAACACAATTAGGAGTGACTCCAGATTTTACGGATGATTTTGATACATTTGAGGAAATGACATTTGCAGAAATGATGACGGATAAAGAAAACAGAAGAAGAGTCGTTTCTGTGGGGACGGCCCCAGCTGATTTAATAAATCGTATTCAAACAAAGGCAAAAAAAGCTTTGATTTTAGCCCTTACAGCAGGATCTTTATTTTCTAGTCTCGTTTCTGTTGCCAAAGCAAGTGAGCCATTATTTGATGCTGAAGAACCAATAGAAACTGTTAGTATTCAAAGCTTAGAAAATGAAGCTGAACCAAGTACCAACACAGGCGAAGAAGAAATATTAGATATTGATTCCAATACAGTAGAAAATAGTACAGACAATCAAAAATATAATCCTAGTATTGGAGATAAAATTCATTTGAATAATGGTTCTAAGATATATAGTTCTTCTATTAATGCTATTAGTGGAGTAGAAGCTTATGACGCCATAGCTAGTGGTTTAGGACAAAACGATTTATATGTTACAAGAGGAGCCATTATAGATAAAAATGGAACTCTTGTATATATTACTTCTCAGTATGGAAATAACCTAGAGGAAGTAGCTAAAAATATTGGATTAGAAGAGGGAACTTATAATATTGCACTAGGTTGTTCTTCAGGAGGAGCAAGTGGGGAATTTATAGAGGTTTCAGAAAATCAATTGAATCCAAGTATTGAAAAAGGTTGGATAAATGCAACAGATCCAAATTTAGTTGTCGTGAGTAAAATGAGTGATGTCTTAGAAAAAGGAGGAATGTTAAAATGACCGATATTCAATTGCATTCTATTTTGACTTTGGATGATGGTAAAAAATATGTAGTTGTTGCCCATACAGATTACAATGGAATAGGGTATCATTATTTATTACAGTTATCTGATGACGAACAAGATATCACAAATAAAGTAGCGATTGTAAAAGAAGAAAGACAAGATAACGAAGTATACATAGTTGCTGTAACAAATACAGAGGAATTACAATTGGTAATGCCATTATTTCAAAAACAATTAGAGGGTCAGCAATAATGGAACAAGATACTTTCATTGAACTGCAAGGAAGACAAAAAATAAGTGAGGAGCAATCTGTTTATGCTTCTTTTCCTATTCTTTCTTTAGAGGGAGAGCCAAGAGAAAATTTATTATTGTGTTTATTGCTGATTCATAGTAAACCTAATTATATTGTTTTAGGGAAATTGCACCATTCTTTCATTCCCAAATTAGAAGATAAAGAATATCAAGAATGGCTAATGCTTTTAAAAAAAATGGTTAATTTTGATTTAGTAAATGGAAATGTGAAAACAGAAATGGAGTATATCAATAATATGAATGCTTTTTGTAGTTCTTTTATGGTCGATAAAATAGATTGGACACAAGAGGGATTTGATTTTATTTCTGGCAAATATCATTTTGTATCAAATGGTAGAATAGAGCGAACTGTTCAAATTTCATCACAGGTTAAGGATCAATCCATTTGCTTTGATAATTCTTATTTGGAATTGCAGAATCATATAAGTAAAGAGGGGAGTTTTTTACCTTTCACGAATTATACGAAAGATTATTTTTTAAACGTGGGTG
This sequence comes from uncultured Muribaculaceae bacterium, assembly GCA_964470385.1. Classification (GTDB taxonomy): domain Bacteria; phylum Bacillota_I; class Bacilli_A; order RF39; family UBA660; genus MGBC102946. The sequence goes on from CAYYCR010000085.1 coordinate 6,930, forward strand.
ACATTCAAAATATGACTGATGAACAAGTACAATCCTATGCTTTATTTAATCGTAAGCGGATTGCTGATTATACTTGGAAACAGGAAGAAAATAAAAAAGAAATGCAGGCTTTAGGAATAGGGTCTTTATCTTCTGACTTAGAAAGTTCTGCTCTGGCTTCTACTCAGTTATTAAAAATGATTATTTACAAGCAACTTGGTATTGAATTAGAGCAATATACAAAAAAGCACTTGATAAACAAGTAAAATAGTATTTGTTTTTTCAAGTGTTTTTAATATATTTGTGGACATATTCCAGCTGCTGGCCTATAAAAGCAATGATTTTTATATCTTCCAGTATTTTCTTGCTCCCACCAAGTAGCTTTACAGTTTTCTCCTTGTGCTGGAGCATAAAACCATAATGCATGGGTGGCTGGATAATAATATTCCCCTTTTAATATACGATCTGCTAAATTTTTTTCTTGTGTTGTTGGATTACTAAAGAATAAGGGACTATTTTTTCCTTCAAATCCTCCAGGTGTTTGATAAATCATTTTTGAAATGGTAGTAATATCTTTAAATGTTAAACAGTTTCCAAGGACGCGATTAACCCCTACATTTCCAACCATAAGCATTCCTAGGTTTCCCTCCCCAACCGCTTCGGCACGCATTAATCTAGCAAGTAAATCTCTTTCTTTGGTTGTGTATTGTATAATTCCCATATCATCACCTATATTTACTATATGCTTTTGTTTACAAAGTTTGACAGGAATAAAAAAAACAGGATATTTTATAAATATATTACTAAGTGATAAGAATTTATTGAAAAAATAATTTTTATGCAATCGATTATAGTTTATTGAATTTTTAATTTTTCTATGGTATAATTGATATGTGATTTGATTTAGGGGTATAGTTCAATGGTAGAATAACGGTCTCCAAAACCGCTGATGTGGGTTCAACTCCTGCTACCCCTGCCAAATGAATGATTCGAACAGTGATGTTTGTTTAGATAAAATTTTAAGGTGGTTATCATGAAAACAAGAAAAGAAATAAATAGATTATTGGGTGAAATTAAAAAAATAACAATAAAACAAGTAATGATAATGAATATTATAATTGAAGAGTTGTTAAAATCTTATCACAAAGGAGAACTAACAACAAGTAAGACTTCTGATGAAGATATATCTGTAAATGAAATATATAATAAAGCTATTCAACTTCTTAATGATGGACAATCATGTTTTGCGTATGAAAGCGAAAAGCCTGCTTGTATTATTCAGTTAAATGAATATATAAAACAATTAGAGA
>CAYYCR010000086.1:0-8139 GCA_964470385.1 uncultured Muribaculaceae bacterium
ACTTGGAAAGGTATCCAATCTGTAACTAAACGAAAAGAAGTAAAATATGAAAAAGGATTAACAGTAGGAAAAAAAGAAATGAAAAGATTGGAAGAACAACATATTGTTCGTACTAAAAACATTAAAAAAATTATGTTTCCAAACCAACAGTAAGGTATAAGAATAGTTGTAATCCAATTCAGTACATAAATTAAACATAGTGTTCTAATTAAAATTGAAAGTTTAGAAAAATTTTTTCTGATCATAAAATTGTCCACCTCCATTAAGGATGAAAAAAAGTAACATTTTTTCATATATCTAAATTGATTATAACATTTTTTTCTACTTTTTTCTTTAAAATACTAGAAATTGCCCTTTATAAATGCTATACTGAAAGTGATTAGGAGGGTAAATGTAGTTATGAGTAGTAAAATTAGATTGGTTATTCTAAATAGTTTCTGGGAACGTGGAAATGAAGTAGCATATCACTTGAAAAAAAATCATGAGGTAATCGATAAAATGGACAATTTGGTGGTCCCAATTAAACAACCTAGATTTAGTAACGGAGAGGGAAAAGTTGTTTTAGATGAAACAGTAAGACATAAAGAAGTATTCATTATGACTGATGTTGGAAATTATGGATGTACATATCAATTGCGTGGAAAAGAACATGAAATGACACCTGATGAGCATTTTGCTGATGTAAAAAGAGTAATTTCAGCAATCAAAGGTCATGCCTCTAGTGTATCGGTTGTCATGCCTTTATTATATAGTTCTAGACAACATAAACGAAAAGGAAGAGAATCACTGGATTGTGCAATGGCACTTCAGGAACTAGAGGCACTTGGTGTCAATGGAATTGTGACATTTGATGCTCATGATCCCCAAGTTCAAAATGCCATTCCCAATACACCATTTGATAATTTTTATCCAACACACACCATATTAAAAGATTTCTTAAGAAGAGAAAATGTGGATTTAAAAAACTTTTTTGTCGTAAGTCCAGATATTGGAGCAATGGATAGAGCTAGATATTATGCTGATTTGTTAGGATGTGATTTAGGAGTTTCCTATAAAAGAAGAGATTTTTCCATTGTAATTGACGGAAAAAATCCAGTCGTAGAGCATAGTTATCTTGGAAAAGATGTAAAGGATAAAGAGGTATTAATCGTAGATGACATGATTTCTTCTGGCGAATCAATGATTGATGTTGCTAAAAAAATGAAAGAAATGGGTGCTAGAAAAATATATTTATCAGCATCATTCGCTCTTTTCACCGACGGTATCGACCTTTTTGATATGGCCTATGAGAAAAAATTATTCGATAAACTTTATACAACCAATTTGACTTATATTCCAGATGAATATTCTAGAAAATGGCTTAACATAGTAGATTGTATGCCATATTTAGCAGATATTATTTATACCTTAGGAAATGGAGAATCCGTTCAAAAATTACAAAACGGAAAAGAAAAAATCCTTGAATTGATTAGAAAAAATTAGTAGAAAGCACTTTATTGTGCTTTTTTGGTAGCTGAAAAGCTTACCAAATGTGTTGTTTCCTTTTTCCTTTTTCGGTATAATATATTTGGAGGATTTACAAAATGAAAAACGAAACAGTAGACTTATGGAGTTATGAAAAGGAACTTTATAAAAAAGGATATACATGTATTGGTGGGACTGACGAAGCAGGAAGAGGACCCTTAATAGGACCCGTTGTAGCCGCTTGTTGTGTTTTGCCACGTGACTTTGTATTAGAAGGACTTACTGATTCCAAAAAACTGAGTGAAAAAAAACGAGAACAATTTTTTCCTTATATCAAAGAACACGCAATTGCTTATGGAATTGGCATTGTATCTCCAGAACGAATTGATGAAATCAATATTTATGCAGCAAGTAAAGAAGCGATGATGATTGCCATAGAAGAAGTAAGGAAAAAGGTTTCTTTAGACTATGTATTAAGTGATGCTATGCCATTACAATTAGATATTGAAACGCTTCCCATTATTAAAGGTGATGCTAAAAGCATTAGTATAGCAGCGGCTTCGGTACTTGCTAAAGTAACAAGAGACCATATATTAGAAGAACTAGATAAAGAATATCCAGAGTATGGATTTGCGAGACATAAAGGTTACCCAACCAAAGCCCATTTAGAAGCGATAGAGAAATATGGATTAATACCAGGGTACCGAAAAACCTATGGACCAGTAAAAAAAATATTGGAGGGAACACATGAAAATACTACTCTTTAGTCATCGTTCAGATAATGATGGAGTAACCCCTGTTATTCTTTCAAAATTTGTCTTTGAAACCGTTGATTATATATTAGAAGAACCATCAACAATTAATAAAACATTCGAACAAAAATACGAAGAGGGAATCTTTGAACAATATGACTTTATTTATATGACAGATCTTTGTATCAATCATGAATTAGCACGCACATTAGAAAATGATGAAAAATGCAAAGATAAAATATTGATTTTTGACCATCACCATACCAAATTAGATATGAATGCGTATTCTTTTATCTCTGTTATAGATGAAAGAAATGGAAAAAAAGAATGTGCAAGTAGTTTGTTCTATGAATACCTATTAAAAACTTACCCAAATGATACTTTGAAAAAAACAGTCGTAAAAGAAATGATTGAACTTGTAAGATTACTAGATACTTGGACGTGGCAAGAAGAAAAAATGATAGAAGCAAAATGGTTAGGAAACCTATTTGGAATCTATGGAAAAGAACACTACATAGAATATTACTATCAATTTTGTTTGCAAGAAAACCATTTTTACTTTGATGAAAAACAAAAATACTTATTAGAAGTAGAAGAAATAAGAATTCAAAATTATCTTAACAAAAAAGAAAAAGAAATATATTCAGTGATATTAGGGCAATATCATGTCGGAATTGTTTTCGCGGAACTTTATCGAAGTGAATTAGGAAATTACCTGGCTCAAAAATATCAAGATACATATGATTTTTTTGCTATCATTAACATTTCTAGAAGTGTTAGTTATCGAGGAATAAAAGAAATTGACTTAGGAGAATTTGCCCAAATCTATGGTGGAGCAGGACATAAAAAAGCAGCTGGAAGTGGCTTACCGGAAAATTTACAAAATAATATTATTAAGCTTATTTTTAAAGATGCTACGATTTTATAAAGTACGCATAAATGCACTAAAAAATAAAAAAATTGAAACTAGTATTATGTTCCTAACTGATTAAAATCCATTACTAAAAATGAAAAAAATTTGAAAAATAAATGAATCTTTTATATATAGCTATAACTTTTTTTCTAATTATGGTATACTATTTTTTGGAAACTAGGAAAGAGGAAAAATATGGATATCAAAACAGTTATAGTAGGACCTTTGCAAACCAATTGTTATATTGTTATACAAAATAAGGAATGTCTTATCATTGACCCTGGAGAAGAAGCAGAAAAAATTAAAGAAGCAGTTTCTGATAAAAAAGTAAACGGAATTTTAGTGACACATTACCATTTTGACCATATAGGAGCTTTAGAAGAAATCAAAAACTTTTATCAAGTAGAAGTATATGATAAGCATAATTTAACTGAGGGACTTCATACAGTAGGAAATATGACTTTCAAAGTCATCGAGACTCCAGGTCACAAAGAAGATTCTATTAGTTTTTTATTTGATAAAGATATGTTTGTGGGAGACTTTATTTTTAAAGATTCTATTGGACGAACTGATTTAGAGGGTGGAGATTTTAGTGTCATGAAAAAAAGTCTTGAAAAAATAAAAAATTATCCAGATGATATCAACCTTTATCCAGGTCATGGTCCAATGACAACGTTAAAAGAAGAAAAACAAAATAATATGTTTTTAAGCTAGAAACGTTTTATTTAGGTGTGGTTATAAACATTTATGATAGCTTTTATTTTAAAAATTGTTATGTTATAATAAGAAAGATAGGAGTGTTAGAATGGAATATATCATGAACATTTTAGGGCAATATTTTTGGCCAATTTTCATTATTTTAGTTGCATTTATTTTAATTATAATGGTTTCTTGCTTCAAAATTTTTGAAAAAGCAAACATTGATGATTACAAAGCATTAATTCCCATTTATAATGTTTATTTATGGCTTGACATTGCCGATTTACCAATTTTTTTAATTCCTTTGATGTTTGTTCCTATCTTAAATATTTTGATATTTTGTTTTGCTTCGTATCGAATTGGTAAAAATTTTAGGAAAAATCACGTATTTATAATAGGATTATGCTTTTTACCTCTTGTATTTTATCCTCTTCTAGCACTATCGAATAGTCTTTATAAACCAGCAGAAGAAAGAGGAATTATTCGTCCACAAGATGAAAATACGATGATGTATAATCAATTTCCAGATGTAGAAGAAATCGTGGGACATCCTATGATACAGCCAATACTAAAGCCAGTTAAAGAACCAATTTTAGAAGAAAAAATAGTTGAAACAGAAGTTGATTTAAACATGCCTGAAAAAGTAGTTCCTACGACCCAATCATTAGGAGGAAACGGAAATGAGGATAATTTAATTCTCGATATTGATGATGACGGCATGTGGCAGGACCGTGAGCAATTAAGTGAAGTAGAACAAACCAAAAAAGTCGTTACCATTGATCCAATCAAAGATGATCCATTATTTAATCCAGATGCGAAACCAATTAAAGTAGCGAACTTAGATAAATACAAAATTTGTCCAAATTGTGGAGCTAGACTGGATTATGATGCTGAAATATGTTTTTTATGTGGAAAGTCAGTTGATGATGAATAAAATTTAACACGAGATAAATAGGCTTCTTGTTTGTTTTGCAGGAAGTCTATTATATTAAAATCAAAGAATTGTAATAAAAGAGATAATGGTATAGGAAAAAGGAGTTTATATGAAAGTAAAGATTTTAAAAGGAACGAATCAAATTGGTGGTTGCATTACAGAAATTACAAGTGAGAAAGGAACCAAAATAATCATTGACTTTGGAGAAGATTTGAAAGAAGAAAAAATCCCATTGGAAATTGAGGGATTAACCAAAGGAAAATCTATTTATCAGGCTGTTTTTATCACACATAGTCATAAAGATCATATTGGTTTAGTAGAAGATATTAATCAAGATATTCCAATCTATATAGAACCAAACACCAAAAAAATTCATAACCTAAGTTCTGATTTTATCAAAAATGCAAAACCTATTACAAGAAAAACAGAAGAACTTGTATTTGAAAAAACAGAAGTAATTGATGATATGAAAATAACTCCCTATCTTGTTGATCACTCTTCTTATCACTCTTGTATGTTTTTAATTGAGGCAGACGGTAAAAAAATTGTTCATACAGGAGATTATCGAAATCATGGAAGAAAGAAAAATAGCTTTGAAGATACATTAAAAAAAATTGGAAAAGTAGATTTATTAATTACTGAGGGGACGACATTTGGAAGAAGTAATCAAAAATTTAAAACAGAAGATGAATTATTAAAAGAAGCATATCCCATTTTTGAACACTACCACCAGGTTTTACTTTTACAATCGTCTACGAATATTGACCGACTTGTCACCTTTTATAAAGCAAGCAATCATACTAAAAAATATTTTGTAGAAGACCTTTTTACAGCAACCATTGCTTCCCATTTAAAAGATACGATACCAAGTCCAACAACCCATTTTAATGTATCAGTTTGGATACCACCCATGTATTACCATAAAAAAGAAGATTGGAAGAAAAAATATATAGAACCCATGGAACGATATAAAAAAAGTAGACCATTTCATCATGATTATTGTTTAACGGTAAAACCATCTATGCTAAAAGATATTGAAAATAAACTATATAAAAAAGGCTATTTAACGCATGCTTGTTTGATTTATTCTATGTGGAATGGATACTTAGAAGAAGATAGTATGAAAAAAATGAAAGAGAAGATAGAGAAAATGGGCATCAAATGGATTCAACTACATACTTCAGGTCATGCCGATATTGAAGCGATGAAAAAAATAGAAGCGTTATTAAAACCAGAAAAAACGATTTTAATTCATACCGAACATAAAGAAATGGCTAAAAAGATTTTTCAAACGTCGACTGTGGTTGATGATAATGAAGAAATTGTATTATAAGAAAGAAGGTAAAAATATGAATATAGATGTTAATTTTTATAAAGATGGAAGATTAAAAAATTATGATAGAATTTCCAAAGAAGAACTAGAAGAAATTATGCAGACTTATCAAGTAGAAAAAAAGCCAGAACATTTTAATATCGTTCCTAGATTGTTACCATATTTTGTTCATGATGTAGAAAGATTAGAGGAAGATTATAAAAATACGAGTCCTTATTATTTAGAGGGAACTACTACAGTTGTGAAAACAAGTACAGGTGAAAAAGGATATGTAGAACTTTCTGATCTTATGCAAGAAAAAGATATGTGTAGGGAACTTTGGTTTAGTTCTTATTATGGAAAAGCGAGTTACCCATTTGATATTATTGATATTCAAGTTCCCTTAAAGAATAAACAAAAAGATAATTATGGAGAAATTGATAATATTGGAATTGATGAAAAAGAAAGTGGCGAATTTGTTGTGTATTTAATAGAAGCAAAACCACTTGGAACTAATGAAACTCTATTAAGAGCAATTACAGAGGCGATTACTTATCGTTATCATATAGAAGAAAATAGAAAACAATTTTTAGATAATTTGAAAGAATTTGTTAAAACATATCATGGAAAAGGAAAAAAAGTATTAAAACTAAAAGAAAAACTCAATCATGGAGAAGAGGTTTCCATTGGTATAAAATCATTGGTGTTAGTTCCTAAAAAATTATATGAAGATCATGAGTATTCAAAAATATTATATGAGCATTATAAAGAAGATATTGAATTTTATCATTTTGAGTTTACGATAAATGATTTAGAATATCATAATAAAGATGAAAGAGTAGCTAGTTTATTTAAAGAAAATAGTTATCCTAGAATCAAAAAAATTTAGATGAGAGAATGATTCTTTATGGAAGAATATATGATTGATGAAGAGATAAACAGAGGAAAAACGTTAGAAAAAATACTAACTAAGAAATTTTAATTATGCAATTGTATGAGTAGAAAAAGGTGAGATATGAAAGAAGAACTAGTTCAGCAATTTTTAGAAAGGGTAAAAAAAGAGGCAAATCTTCATAAATTTTTAGAAGAAAAACTAATTTATCAATTGATTGATTGTTTTAAAAAAGACTATGAAAAAGTGACATATCCAAAGAATATAGGAAGTCCGTTAGAAGTTGCTTTACAATTTTATAAGTTCTATAATATTGATTATTATAAGATGATTTTACATGGAATTAGTAATAGAAAAATTATTATAAATGATAATTTTAAAAATTCTTTTGTTGATACAGGAAATAATAATGCTTATATTAGACTTTTTGGAAATGATTCTGATGTTTACTGTTTGGTTCATGAATTTGCTCATTTTATAGATAGAAATTCTAATCCTGTAATGATTCCTGATGAATATAACTTTTTATGTGAGGTATTTTCATTTTATATGGAAAAACAATTAGAACTTTGGTTAACCGAAGCAAAATATGATGAGTTAATTCGGGCGAAAAAAAATAATAGAATGTACTTTGAATCTAGAATGTTAAAGAGTGTTGAATATCAGTTATCTTGTGAAACATTATATAAAAAAAATGGACAAATAGCGTTAAATAATTTAGAGAGTTCTAAAATAAAATCGATAATGAACTATCATTATGACTTAGAAGTTGGTCTAATTAATTATTTATTGCGTTATCCTTTGGCTAATATTCTTTCAGAATATTTAATAAGTAACCAATTGGTTCAGTGTGATAGAGATATATGGAAAGTATGTTTGAATACCGATTTGTATGATGTTTTAAAAAGTTTTAGAATGAAAACAAGGTGACTAGTTATTCCAATTTTTTTAATAGGAATGTTATCAAAATAGAGGAGGAAGTTAAAAGATGAAAGATGGAAAAATGCCAAACCCAAATACGATACGTCCGATAGTAGGATATGATAAGGAAATATATATTAAACCAACAATAAAAAACAAAAATATCATTGTTGGAGATTTTACATATATTGCAGATACAGAATTTGAAAGTCATGTAACACATCACTACGAATTTAATAATGATAAATTGAT
>CAYYCR010000087.1:0-8096 GCA_964470385.1 uncultured Muribaculaceae bacterium
TTCATAAATTTCCATTGCTTTTTCTGTATGATATTTTTTGATCAGTGGTAGTATTGCAACTTTATATGGTGCAAGAGCGGGTTTTAAACTAAGTACCTCCCTAGTGGTTCCGTCCTCTAGTGTGTCTTCATGATAACTTTCGAATAAAAGGGCTAAAAAAGTTCTATCAAGTCCATAAGTAGATTCAATAATATATGGAATATATTTTTCATTTGTTTCTGGATCCAAATATTCTTGTGATTTTCCACTATATTCTTGATGACGTGATAAATCAAAATTGGTTCTGTTATGGGTACCATTGATTTCCCCCCAGCCAAACGGAAATTGATATTCAATATCACAAGCTTCTTTCGCATAATGGGCTAACTTCTCATGGTCATGAAATCTTAAATGCTCTTCACTTAATCCTAAATCCATAAAAAACTGTTTCCCATATTGTTTAAAATAAGCATAGATTTCAGAGTCGCTTCCCTCCTTACAGAAAGTTTGAAATTCCATTTGTTCAAATTCAATTGTCCGAAAGGTAAAATTTCCAGGGGTAATTTCATTTCTAAATGCTTTTCCTATTTGCCCAATTGAAAATGGTAATTTTGCTCTCATACTTCTTCCGACATTCAAGAAATTTACATATTCTCCTTGGGCATTTTCAGGACGCAAATAAATGACTGATTTAGAATCATTCGTAACTCCTCTATAGGTCTGGAACATTAAATTAAATTGTCTAATATCTGTGAAATTAGATTTTCCACATTTTGGACAAGGCACGTGATGTTCTTTTATATATGCTACCATTTGTTCTTCTGTCATGCTATCAGCATGGGCTGTATCATCAAAATCATCAATCAAATTGTCTGCTCTATGCCTTGTTTTGCATTCTTTACAATCTAATAATGGGTCTGAAAAAGAGCCTACATGTCCAGATGCTTCCCAGACTCTAGGGTGCATCAATATATCAGCGTCTAATTCATAACTATTTTTTCGTTCTTGAATAAAACGTTTTCTCCAAGCATCTTTAATGTTATTTTTTAATCTGGCACCAAGTGGTCCATAATCCCATGTATTGGCAAGGCCATCATAAATTTCACTTCCTTGAAAAATAAATCCATATTGCTTACATAAATTTACCATTTTTTCCATTGTAATTTTTTCCATTTATCTCTCCTCTTTCTATAATTCTCAATCAAATAATATAGTGATTAAAAATTTTATCAAATTCACGAAAATAAAAAATCTCTTAGAATGTAAGGACGAGTTTTCCCGCGGTTCCACCTTACTTATTCTAAAAGAATCAACTTATCGTATATTGCTCTAGGTTTCCAAGCCTGTCATCGCATTGATTTATAATTATATCTTACTCATAAATTATCTTTTCGTCAATCTTTTTTGATTAATTTAATCATTTGATTCACAAGCCGATTCTACATAAGTATATTGATATTGGTTATAATCTGGATCAAATCCTATCCAAACACATCCTCCCATTGGAGATTCATCTCTTGGATCTTTTAGTTCTTTTTGTGTAACATAACCACCAGATACTAATTCACTTAATTCCAAATAATATATTCCGCTTTCTGGTAATAAGTCAGAATGTTCTACGCCCCATCTTCTAGCGTTTCTTTCAATTAAGTCTACCTGTTGCTCATACAATTTTTTTCTTGAATTTTTTATTGATCTGCTAACATTAGGAAAAACAATCAAAGCAATCAATCCTAATATTACAATAACTCCTAATACTTCTGTTAGTGTAAATCCATTTTTTTTCATAAAGCTCTCTCCTATCTTCTTCTATTATTATAGTATAAAATTTAAATTTCTTCAATATAATTCTTAATAGGTAGACATATTTAGACAAATAAAAAAGGGATATTCCCCTCTTTATCATTAATAAAAGAAACAAGAACCTAGTATAATTGCAAGTAAGATATAAAGTACAATGATAATTACAAAACCATTATTGTTATTGCAGCAACTATAATTTTGTGTTTGACCAACATTATTGCAGGAATTATTACATGCCATAAATAGCACCTCCTTCTAATAAATTAAATATAAGCTCCAAGTATAATAATTAATAGTATGAATAAAACTAAAACGATAGCAGCTCCGCTTACACCTGTATTGTTACACATATGTCATTCCTCCTTTTTTTGTCTTTTCACATTATTTTATGGAAAAATACAATATATGTGATTACTTATAACTAAATTCTTGTAATTTTTTATAATTTTTGATATGATAATGACTGTGAAATGGTTGAAAAACCTTTTATAAATGATTTATTTGAAAGGAGATACAAAATGAAAAAAAAATTATTAGTAATTAGTTTATGTGCTATGATGATGATTTCTACTGGTTGTGGAAAAGTAGCAAAATTAAAAAATGGAGAAGAAGTAATCGCCTCTATTGATGGAAAAGATTTTACAGCAGACGATTTATTTAAAGAAATGAAGCAGTATTATGGAACAAGTATCACAATTGATTTGATTGATCGTTTCATCACTGATAAGGAAATCAAGGATGATAAGGAAGCGGAAGCCTCAGCTGATAGTCAAATTAGACAATTAAAACAGCAATCTGAACAAAGTGGATATGATTTCAATGACGTTTTAATTAATAATGGTTTTGAAAATGAAAAAGCATTTAGAAAATATGCAATATTAAATTATAAGAAAAACAAAGTTGTTGAAAATTTCTTAAAAAGTGAATTATCAGAGGATGAAATCAAAACACATTATGATAACGAAATATTTGGTGAAATTACAGCTCAACATATTTTAATTAAACCTGATGTTGCTGATAATGCTACTGATGATGAGAAAAAAGCTGCGGAAGAAAAGGCTTTAGAAGAAGCTCAATCACTTATTAAAAGAATTCAGGATGGGGAAGATTTTACGAAACTAGCCAAAGAAAATTCTGATGATGGAACTGCTAGTGAGGGTGGAACTCTTACATTTACAAAAGATCAAGTGGTTAGTGAGTTTTGGACTGCAGCTAATAGTTTAAAAGATGGAGAATTTACGGCTGAACCTGTAAAAAGTACTTATGGATATCATATCATTTTAAAAAATAGTCAAAAAGAAAAGCCAGCTTTAAAAGATGTAGAAAATGATATCAAGGATACTCTTGTAGATCAAAAACTTGCTACTGATAGTGAATTATATGATAAAACTTGGGTAAAAGTTCGTGAGAAATACAATTTAAAAATATCAGATTCAACTGTTGATAAAATATATAAAAATACGATAAAATCATTAAAAGATTAGAGTTCATCTAATCTTTTTTGTTTGCTATTTTTCTGAGATATTTTATTAACAAATAATAATTTTATTAGAAACATAGTGTTACTATTTATAAAATACTTTATATTTTACTTACATTGATAAACGATAGGGTTCTTGTTCTGTTCCTTTTCCTGATGTTATTTTTACCTCTGGTTTTAGATATAAGACTGGACGAGCCCAAGTGGGGGAGATGTTCGCACGGTTGTTACTGACAGCTCCCCCCCGCGTTCACAAACCACACGTAGTTCGTACTGCCACTATACGGCGTAATTGTCAATTGATGTGTACTACTATTAAATAGATAATTATTATTGATACATGCATTATTAGTAGTGTTTAAATTTGTTGCTCTTTCACAACTTGCATTATTTGATCCATATCCAAAGTCTGTCACACTCATTAGTCCTATATATCCTGCTGTCGAACTAGTTTTTCTTTCATTATCCTCAAAACTTGCTAATGTATAATCGGTTCCATTTTGTCCTCCTGTATACCATGTTCCATTTACAATATAACTCTTACTTGTTTCATCTATATAACTAGTGTTTCCATAAAAATTTGTTCCATTTAATTCCGTTTTCAAATCGGCTGGTCTATCCCAATTATTACTATTACTTGTATCCCATACAATTGTTATACTTCCACTACTATCTTTATAAAAACTATTTTTTATAAGTTTTATTTTTCCGTCTATTATTCCTATAATTCGATATAAATGTTCCTCATCACAAGCTTCATTCTGCGTTCCAAAACATACCCAGTTATTGGGATTACTTCCTGCATATCTTGGATTTCCTAAATTATCTTTTCGTATTAAACCATTTTCTCCTACTTCGGCTGTCATCATTTCCTCTGTTAAGACTTGACCTGATGATTCTACTACAATCGTTTTATTGGCTGTTACTGTATTTCCGTTTTCTATTACAGTACATTTTATTTCATGGGTTCCACTATCTAAACTACTGGTATTGGTTACTTCTACATTTTCATTTGATGTATCTATGCAAGTAACTTTACTTGATAACACATTAAAATATTCTAATATGGATTTATCAAGTCCCTTTTCTATCGTTTCACTTTTGGAATCTTTTACAGAAATAAGAGGCAATTTACTTCCGTCTGGTATTTTACATTTCTCTTTTTCATATTTGATTAATCTTACATTCGTATCGGTTTTACCTTTTACTGCACACCATTCATTGTTATGAATAGCCAAACCTATTTCTCCACTTTTACTGAGTGTTAAAATACCCCTCTTTGGTTTTGAACCACTATAAGATAGTTCATTAGTTGTTCCCTCTTCAAATGAAAACACTTGGTCTACTGGATTATTCTCTTCTAATATGGTTTCAGCAAAATAACTTTTTGCTGCTTCCATTATTCCATACGCACTATCCTGAAAGGCACTCTTTCTAACTTTCGTTAAGATACTTAGTATTATTGGAGTTGCTATTAAAGCTATCACAGCTAGAATTACAATTACAGCTAGTAACTCTATCAATGTAAAACCCCTTTTTTTCATCATTTTCTACATCTCCTATCCTACATTCCAGTATAAACTAAATATCTTTTTTTGTCTATCATATTTTTATTCTTGCAATATCTTTTCTAATACTTCGTTAATTTGTTCTAAAGAATACTGTTTTTGATACAATTTCTGTTTTATAGTTAAAAACAATTCTTTCCCTGTTTTTTTACCCTTATACTTTTGATATAATTTTCGTGCCTCATTTTCCAATATATCATCATCATTTACATTAAAATTAGATAATATGTCTTCTATCATATTCTTTGAATATCCTAGTTGTATCATTGATTCTAATATTTTTTGTTTATAATATTTTTCAGAATACTTATGATTGACACTCATTTTTTTTGTAATTAATTTTGATAATTTTTCATACACTTTGGAATCTTCTAATAAGGAAATATACTGTTCTACTTGTTCATGGTCAAAGTCTTGTTTTAATAGCTCCTCTTTTATTTTATATGGTCCATCATTTGAAAAAACAAATCGATCATGGATATAGGCTTCTATATAAGCACTAGAATCAAATAGTCCCTGATTATGTAACTGTTTTATGATTTCCTCTTCATCAGCATTTAATTTTTTTAAATAAGTTCTCACTTCTTTTTCACTTCGCATCTTTTTATTCATAAACTGTAACGTTTTTTCATAAACTTCTGCTTTTTTATTTTCCTCATTTATTTTTTCTAATAATTCTTCTGATAATTCTTTTTTGAGTGCAATTTGGTATTTTAGCATTACACTATCATACGTTTTTATTTTTTGATTTTGTTCTAATGTAATTTCATATTTATTTTTTCCAATCTTTTTTATATATTTTATTTTCATATATTTCTTTCTTCTAACCTTATTAATATTTCCTTTCTATTTTTATATAATAATTTTTCTATATCCTCTTTAGAATAGTGATTCATAAGAACCTTTCTAAATTCACTTAAAATAGAAGAATCAGGATAAATGACAAACTCTGAGCATTTCAAATCAGTTGGTCTATCCCATATCATCTGTATTAAGTATAATAGAATCAATTCCTCTAAATAAGATTCCGTTTTCTATCACATAAATGACCCACATTAGAATGAGAAGCCAAAAATATAACTTTCTTTTTTTCTGTAATGTTTCAATGATATTAATCATGCCATTAAATATTTCTTCATTCATATGAGACAGTTCAATTGCATTCTTATGACCCTTTTAATGAGTTCTTTTCCATTGGCAAGCCTAAAATTGGTACGATTTCTAAAACCATACTGACTTTAATAATCCTATACAGATAATATCATTCGTAGTCCTATTTCATACAATTCTTTGAAATTGTCTATTTCAACATAATTACAATCTGGCGATAATCAAAGTGTAACTATTTTCTATTTTTTCTTACATATTTTTTTCTAATATAAAATCTTTTTGTCTCATTGCTATATGTGGCGTTCGCAAAATTAAGCTCAACAGAATTTTTTACATAAATAATCTTCCCTACATATTGTTTATATGTATCCATAACTATTAGTAAGTAATAAACAGTATTCAATAACATTATTGTATCTATCTTTCTATTCGAAAAATATTTTCCATGTTGACTAGGATTTCTTCTAACTTTTTTATTTGTTTTAATATTGTTTATGCCTATATGGAATTTTGGATAATAATTCATCAAAAAATTTTTCAATTTTTGCTTTATCAAAATACTTTAACATATATTTATCAAACTCTTTTTCTGAATTTACTACGCTTGTTAGGCTTTTTAGTTCATCAGAAGAAATATCGTAAGGGATAGTCCAAATATATTCACTTAACTTTTCTGAATATTCTATCCAATTTAGCAAACTATCTGGATTTTCTCTCGCTTTTTCCAAACTCTTTGATAATTCATCAAAATATGATGTCATTTTAAGTAAACTATCAATTACTTGTGACGTAATCTGTTTAAAGCTTCTGAAAGCTTTTTTGCAATTTCTTGCATTGGATTAATCTGTTTTACTATGTTAGAAATCAATTCGTTTTGCATATAAATAATTGGTTTCATTGTTTCCATTAATCTATGATTAAAATCAAAATAACTAGGTTTTATACTCTCTAAAATTGATTCTGAAAACTTTTGAAGTGGAGAAGATAAATTAGTAATAATTAAATCACTAAAATTATTGCTTATTTTTATTGCTGGTAATAAATTTTTACTAAAACTATCAGATATGGATAATGGTGAGGCAAATTTAACTATAGGAAAATCATTTTTTATAACATTTGAATTCAAAGGACTAAATAATAGATGATTGGAATTTTCTTTCTCATATTCAAATAGCTCTATTATGTCATCTGGATTTCTTATTCTTTTAATATATATTCTAGACCACCATCTACTGCTATGCTGCCACAAGTACATCTTTTTAAATCATTTATATCTTTGATTCAATAATATCTTTACATTTTTTACATTGTACTTTGTTACTTATTATTTTATTTTCCATACTACTTACTCCATAATCATTAACAAATAACTTTATTTCATTTCAATTTCTTTTTCATCTACATATTCATAATTTAATGCATTATTACTAGTAACTACTTTCTCACCGATTTCTTTTTCTAAATCTTTTTTTGCATTAGCATCAATTTTGCCACCGCGTCTAGCTACTTCAATATTTTCATCTAAGCCTTTAGGATTTTTCTTTTTAGCTATTTCTCTTGTTGCTATTTCACCTAAATCAGCTAATGTTACCTCAATATCACTCATATTATCTCTTAAAGATTCTTTTCTAAGTCCTTTAAATAATCTATATTGTTTAGCAGTCATTCCAGACCATTCCTTATAAATTTCATTTGTTAGAATTGCATATTCTCTTTGTTCGGTTATTCCACTATCTTTCCATACATCGGTAAGTTTTTTTCTATCTTGAATACCTTTAATTCGCTTGGAAATCCATTTTTCATCAAAACCTTTTGCTCTATATAAATCTATAGACCTTTGTGCTGCGATTGATGGATCAAATACTTCATCAACTCTTTCACTGCCAAGTTTTGCTAACCATTGTTTTATTGGCTCAGCATTTTTACTTGGAATTGATTCAATAATTCTAAACATTCCTTCAATATCAACAACATCAGTCATACGATATTTACCATCTTTGGCTTTAAGCTTCAAAGCGTTACAATTTGTAACGGTTTCATTTCCCTCATCTTTAAGTCTTTTTTAAGCACTCTCCAATATGTTTGAGGATTACTACTCTCAGAAATAACACTAACTATATCCACTACACTAATATAATACTTTTCATCATTAGTAT
>CAYYCR010000088.1:0-8038 GCA_964470385.1 uncultured Muribaculaceae bacterium
GTAAAGTAAAAGTGTAGATGATGATTGCAAAAAAGATGCGATTATAGTAAAATGGTTACAAGAATAGGAGTGAAGAAAATGATAAAGTTAACAAAATGCAACCAGGGGGGGGGGGTAAAAAAAAAGGATTTACCTTAATAGAGTTACTAGCAGTAATAGTAATACTTGCTGTAATAGCTTTAATTGCAACTCCTATTGTATTAAGTATATTAACTAAGGTGCGAAAGAGTGCATTCCAGGATAGTGCTTATGGAATGATGGAAAGTGCGAAAGCGGAATATTCAGAGGCAATTTTAGATGGAGAAAATATGCCTACTTTTTTTGAGTATCCATTTGATAATTTAAAATTCACGGGAATGAAACCAAAAGGTGGAATGATTTCGATTGATAAAAATGGTAATATAGCAATTGCCATTCATAATAACGAGTGGTGTGCAAGTAAAGGTTTTTTAGAAAGAGAAGTAACACTTACAGAATATAGGAAAGAAACTTGTATTATAAGGGAAAGTGAAAATGATCCAATAATCACTTTAAATGGTGATAAAACTCTATATATAGGTTTAAATGAAACTTATACAGAACTTGGGGCTAAAGCAAGTACCAGAGGTGGAGAAAATTTAGATTATAAGATTGAAATCAAAGAAAATGACGAAATCGTAAGTAGTATTGATACAAGTAAAGAAACTACTTATCAAATAAAATATGAGGCAAGTAATAATGGAAAGATTGTAAGTATCGAAAGAACTATAGTAGTTTTAGATATGACTCCAGTTATCAAAATGTCAGAAGAAAATGAAACTTACGTAAAAGAAAAAGATGTTTTATTAAATATAAGTGGAATAAGACCAAATGAAGTAGAGAGTTTTACATATGAAATAAAAAAAGATGGAGAGAGTACTAAAATAGAAACAGTAAATGGATTTACAAAAACATTAACTTTTAACGAAACTGGAACTTATGAAGTAATAGTAACAGTAACAGATAATAATAATCATTCAAATACTTTAAGTAAAACTTATAAAATAGATGCGACTATTCCCGATGTAGGAAGTGTCACCGCAAATGGGACAATGGGAAGTAACAATTGGTATACAAGTAATGTAACATTTACACTAACGGATGGAACAGATTCTTTATCAGGACATAAAAGTACAACAGTAACTCCCTCTAGTATTACGAGTAATACAAGTGGAACCAGTGTAACAGTAACAACAATAGATAATGCGGGAAATCAGGCTACAAAAACATTTGGACCATACAAGGTAGATAAAACCGCACCTACTTATACAGTAAAATCAACAGCAACTGTAACAATATTAAAAGGAGAAAGCAATGCAATTACAAGTTACTTTAACAGTCCAACATGGAGTATTAGTGGAACAGGAACTGTAACATGTAAAAGTGGAAGTACAACTGTTACCAATACAAGTAGTCTTTCGATAGGAACGCATACAGTAATTTGTACAGCAACAGGAAAGAATGGGTTATCTACATCAGCAAGAAAAACAATAGCAGTAAATGGTTGGATAGTAGCTAGTACAAGTAATCATGGAAGTCTAGGAAATGTACCAAGTTTAAATGGCTTAGTAGCAGTAAAATTTAGTTCTCAAAGCGACCGAACAACAAAATGGTATGATTATAGTACCCAGATGTGGGCTAATGCAGTCAGTGTAACTTCAGGATATAGAAATCTATCAGCTGGTGCAGAAATACCAGAAAGTGCAATCAAAGCATATTTTGTATGGATACCAAGATATGAATACCGATATACCAATCTAGGAACAAGCTATGCGGGAGGAAGTCAAGCACAACCAGGAGGTATTACAATAAATTTTATAGCCAAAACAAAAACAAGTCCAAGTACCAATTATAAAATACACCCAGCATTTACATTTGGGACCACACAATTAGCAGGAATTTGGGTTGGAAAATTTGAAACGACAGGAAGTGCTAGTGTGCCAACCATCAAACCGAATTTAAGCTCGCTTAGAAATCAGAACGTCAGTACACAATTTCAAACATCTAAAAAATTTAGTGCTTCAGGAAATAGTTATGGAATAAGTACCTCTGCAGATGCCCATATGATGAAAAATAGTGAATGGGGAGCAGTAGCTTATTTATCTCAAAGTAAATATGGAAAGTATGGAAATTCTAGTTATAGTGGAGCGAACAAAGAGATATATTACAATAGTAATGGATATATAACAGGATATAGTTCAGGAACACCATTTTATGAAAAAGTAACATATAAATATCATGGAAGTCCAAATGGAACAGGAGCAAGTACAACGGGAACCATATATGGAGTATATGATATGAACGGATCGGCTTCGGAATATGTTATGGGTGTATATAATGGTTCACTAGGCTCTGCATCAGGATTTAGTAGTTTGCCAGCAAGTAAGTATTATGATAATTATACTTCGAGAACAGATACAACCGCATGCAATGGTGGAATATGTTATGGACATGCTTTAAGTGAGACGAAAGATTGGTATCATTCGAGTAGTAGTTTTTGGTTTCCAACAACAGATTATCCTTGGTTTGTAAGAAGTGGAAGAATAAAAATATTTAGCTATTCTAGCTGTATGCCTAGTGGAGGTGGTGGAGGAGCACTTGAATCGACAACGTTCCGTTGTGTTTTAATCGGTTAATTATGAAAAACTAATTACTTCTTCAATTCCCCGATTTTTTTGATACTTATTTTTCTATGAAAATTTTCATATAAAGACGATTGTTTTCTTGACTTTCCATATCTTCTAAACTATAATAAATATTGGAAATAGTAATTATTACTACAAGTAATATAAAAAATATTCTAATGAAAATATAGGAAAGACCAAAATATAATGATACTAAAATAGCTTATAACAATAGCACCAATATGAGGTTGGAAACTATTTATGATAACTAGTGTATAAAGAAAGTGGTAATAAAATACTATCTCATAGTTAGTTCTTACTAGAATTTGTAAGAGTTGTAAAAGGAAGGATGAAAAAAATGGAATTAAAAGGATCAAAAACAGAACAAAACTTGATGGCTGCTTTTGCAGGAGAAAGCCAAGCCAGAAATAAGTATACATACTATGCTTCAAAAGCTAAAAAAGAAGGGTATGAGCAAATTGCTGCAATCTTTGAAGAAACAGCTGGAAATGAAAAAGAACATGCCAAAATGTGGTTTAAACTATTACATAATGATGCCATTCCATCAACAATAGAAAATTTAGAAGATGCTGCGAATGGAGAAAACTACGAGTGGACAGAAATGTATGCTGAATTCGCTAAAATTGCACGTGAAGAAGGATTTGACCATATCGCTTATTTATTTGAAGGTGTAGGAAAAATTGAAAAAGAACACGAAGAAAGATATAAAGCATTACTTGAAAATATAAAAGACGGAAAAGTATTTGAAAAAGGAGAAAAAGTAATGTGGGTATGTCGTAACTGTGGACATGTTCACTTTGGAGAAAAGGCACCAGAAGTTTGCCCAATCTGTGCTCATCCAAAAGCATATTTTGAACTAAGAGCAACCAATTATTAAGAACCAAAGTAGACTTCCATAAGCCTACTTTTTCTAATATGTATAATAAGGAGAAAAAATATTTATGCAATTACAAGAACTCCACAAAGAATATGATAAACTACAATTAAAATACGGGACAAAAGAATTAGATTCCATTTATCATGGCGGTTTAGAAAAAAATCCAGATATTTGTTTCGTTTTTATGAATCCTACTGCCAGAAATATAGCCTCTAAAAAAGAATGGAGAGGATTAAAAGCACCATGGATTGGTACCAAAAATATTTGGGATATGTTTGTCCAATTAGAGTTAATCGATAAAAAACTTTATCAGAAAATCAAAACCATGAAAAAAGAAGATTGGACCGAAGCATTTGCTTCTGAACTTTATGAAGACATCAAAAAACACAAATACTTTATTACCAATCTTGGAAAATGTACGCAAATAGATGCAAGACCATTACCAGATTCTGTTTATAAAGAGTATTTGTACCTATTAAAACAAGAATTTAAAATCATTCAACCAAAAATAATTATTTTGTTTGGAAACCAAGTTAGCTCACTAGTATTAGATCAAAAAATAAAAGTAGGAGAAGTAAGAAAAACATGCTTTTTGAAACAAATAGACGGAATTTCTTATAAATTTTATTCCGTTTACTATCCAATTGGAAATGGGCGGCACAATCTAGATAAAGCAATAGAAGATATTAGGTGGATTATAAAAAACGAACTTTTTAAGATGTGAAATGTTATTGGACAAGTAAATGTAAACCAAAGAAAAATCTATTTTTTTTCTTTTTTTTTAATGATATAATAATCCTAGAAGAAAAATAGGTTGGATTATAAATGAGGTGATAATATGAGTCAAATATTAGATGGAAGAGAAATGAGTAAAAGAATCAAGGAAGAACTATCAGCCAAAGTAAAGAATTGTATGATTAAACCAAGTCTTGCAGTAATTCAAGTAGGAGAGGAAGAAGAAAGCAACGTATATATTGAACAAAAATCAAAAGCAGCTAATGAAATTGGAATGAACTTTCGATTTTTTCAATACGACCTTGAGACAACTGAACGTGAGATTATGAATAAAATAGTAGAGCTAAATAACGATGAATATGTCGATGGAATTATTGTGCAATTGCCACTTCCAAGTGGTATGAGTACCAAACGAATTATTAACTGTATTGATGTTTCTAAAGATGTCGATGGATTAACAGATAAAAGTATTGCCCGCTTTTATAATAATCGCAAATGTTTTATTCCATGTACACCTTTGGCTGTTATGGAGATATTAAGACTAAGTGATATCGAAGTAAGTGGGAAACATGTAGTGGTAGTAGGAAGAAGTAATTTAGTTGGAAAGCCTCTGGCTAGACTATTATTAAAAAAAGATGCCACTGTAACAATATGCCATTCTAAAACAAATAATTTAAAAGATATTACCAAATTAGCAGATATCTTAATCGTAGCAGTAGGAAAAAAAGAACTCATTACAGGAGATATGGTAAAAGACGGTGCAGTCGTAATTGATGTTGGAATTACAAGAGAAAATGAAAAATTATATGGTGATGTCAAATTTGATGAAGTAGAAAAAAAAGCAAGTTATATTACGAAAGTTCCAGGTGGAGTTGGTCCTATGACAGTTACGATGTTACTAAAAAATGTAATTGAATGTTATAATAATAAAAATACCAGTAAATAATACTACTGGTGGTTTTTTATGAAGAATATTTTAATAACAGGGGCGAGAAGTGGAATTGCCCATAGTGTCATTCAGAAATTATTAAAGGATGATTATCATATTTATACAGCAGTTCATACTGAAAATGAATTAAAACAAATTCAAAAAAAATATCAAGAAGAACTTCATATTACTTGTTTAAAATTAGATTTGAATAACAAGGAAGATTGGAAACAATTAGAGAATATTGATATTGATATCTATATGGCTAATGCAGCCATTGGAATGGGTGGAAGTATTTTAAATATGAGTATAGAAAGGATTAGAAAAAACTACGAAACCAATGTTTTTTCTAATTTAGAACTGTTACAATATATATTGCAAAAAATGGAAAAAAGGGGTAGCGGGAAAATTATTATGATGACATCTTTAGCTGGTATTATTCCTATTCCTTTTTTAGGAAGTTATTGTTCTACTAAGGCCAGTTTAATAAAATGGATGGAGTGTTTGCGATTAGAGTTACTAGAAGCAAAGATTCCAATTCAAGTATCTATAATAGAGCCAGGATTATACCGAACTGGATTTAACCAAGTCATGTTTGAAAATAAGTATCCAGAAATAGAAAGCGATCATTATTTTGATGATATGATAGAATGGTTACGAAAACAAGATAAACTTTTATTAGAACTTGCAAGAAAAGATTTACAAACGATTTCTTCAAAAATTTGTAGGGCGATAGAGAATCCAAAACCGAAGTTTATTTATAGAACTCCATTGAGTCAAGTAATGGTTGCAAAAATATATCAGTTGTTTTTTGCGTAATAACATGTTATACTTAGGATGGTGAGAATATGGCACAATTAGAATTTAAAGATACGGAAACCATTGAAGTAATGGATACGCAGGCCTGGATTAAAAATGATGACAATAATATTGAAGTGGAGATTATTGTAACAAATGAGCGATTTCTTGCAGTTCGTGAATCAAAAGAACAAGGGAAAAAAATAATTTGTTCTTTTGAGTTGGGAGACATAGAAAAAGTAGATCACAAGGAAAATGACACTACATGTTGGCTAAAAGGAAAGCGATTTATTAAATTTGATAGTGATCCAATTGGTATGTATCTAAGTAAGATTAGCCCCGAATAACAAAAAAGTGAAAAAATGGAATAATAACTATTGTAAAACTTAATTATGTATGTTACAATTATATTGTTTCAGATGGCGATGTAGCTCAGTTGGCTAGAGCAACTGGTTCATACCCAGTAGGTCGGTGGTTCGAATCCACTCGTCGCTACCATTATAAAATAACGGACTAGATAAGTTAACATCTAGTTTTTTTATTTTATAGATAAATTCCATATTATTTTAATTATCTAATGGGTTTCTTTTTTTTCTTAATTTCTTGTAAATTTTTTTATTACTTTCTGTATAAGTAACATTACAATCATCTACGTTATTAACTAAGTTGTAATATGCTAACTTATTCATAGCACCATTCATTATATTTTTATTTATTAAATATTCTAATTCTTTTTCTGAAAATAATCCATATTCAATAAGTTCAGTACTGCTGTTAACATTTTTTTCATCTGTTTTAATGCAATTATTAGCAATTACTATGTATGTCTTTGAATTGTCAGTTCCAGGAGATGTATATGCCTCGTCAACTAGAAATAAATCATCACTAACATAACCAGTTTCTTCTTTTAATTCTCTTTTTGCAGTTTCTATTGGATCTTCGTTATTTTCAATATAACCTGATGGAAATTCTGCAATTAGTTTATTTTTAATCCTACTTTGAATAGTAATTATATATTCCTTTTCTTGAGTAATCGCAATTACGATTACAGAATCTTTTCCACCATTTTTTATATTTTTTTCTTTTGATACAGTATTTCCATTTGGTAATCTATATGTTTCTTTTAAAATTTGAAGAAAATTCCCATTATATAATATTTCTTCTTGAATAAATTCTCCTTTAACTTTTTTATATAATCCATTAATTTTGTCTAACAAAACTTTTTCTTTATATTCAGGACTTCTAGTATAGTTCAATTCTTCAATTCTATTTTTAGTTTGGATAACACAATCATTTAATGTTTTATTTTTAGAATTTAATAATTCTTCTTCAAATATTTTTCTGATTTCGTGAGCATAAACATATTTTTTAGAATGTATTATTATCTTGTCTTTTTCAAATTTATCTATATCCTTTTTTTGAATTTCCTCTTTTTCATTATTATATCCATTATTACGTATATTTTCATATATACCATAAAGATAGTAATCAGGGCCTCCAAAACATGGCCCACAGCAATCCTCAGATGAATCATAAAAGCCGCAAAAAATATATATTGGTTCTTCTATTAATCTTTGATTATTTTGTATTGTGTCAGAATTGATACCCCAATATTTTCTACATATCATTAAATCATATAAAGTTAATTTAAATTTTAATGATTCTGCATCTATCCATAATTTTTCTAATACATATTTTTTTTGTTTATCATGACGAAAGTTTAATGAGGATAAATAATCTTTGGGTAAATCAATTTCAATAATTATATCTTTTAAATTGTCTTTTGCTAAACTATCATCACTTGGAAATGTACTCCAAAGTTTTTTTAATATTTCATTCAATTTAATTTCATAATTATTTAATGTTCTATAAATTTCAAGTTTTTCTGTTTCTGATAATGTTTTATTACTACTAATTTGAGCAATGCTATTAATATATGCTAATTCCTCTTTTTTTATCTTCTCAAATTCGTTTTTATTTAATTCATAATTCATAATATTTTCCTTCCTTTCATTAATATCTTAGCACCAAATCGTT